>CAMLML010000061.1 GCA_946481095.1 uncultured Cellvibrio sp. | reverse complement strand
TGGCGCACTCGAGAGGATTCGAACCTCTGACCGCTCGGTTCGTAGCCGAGTACTCTATCCAGCTGAGCTACGAGTGCGTATGGAGGCGCGCATTCTATTGACCAGTACTACCAGCGTCAAGCAAAAATTCATCCGGATTTTGGTGCCCAAACAAGTGACAAACCGGAGATTATTGAAGAATGCACATCTATAAGGAATTGGCGGTGAGAGAGGGAGTCGAACCCTCGATACCTTGCGGTATACACACTTTCCAGGCGTGCTCCTTCGGCCACTCGGACATCTCACCGTATTACAACAAACTTTTTCGACGTTGCCGCGAAAGGGGCGCTAATGTACACAAGGCATAAAGTTAACGCAACGCGATTAAGGCCAATAACTGAAAAAATCTGAAGCAGATTTTGATCTGGCCTCACCCAAAGGTTGGATTGGTGTACCTATGTACAAAAAGCCGATTATTTGCTCCGAAGGTGCTAACCCCAGCGCAGTAGTAACATAAGTATCTGACGTCATATCACCTGTACGCCAGATAGCACCGAACCCTGATGCATAGGCTGCATTCAAAATATTCTGCGCAGCCGCGGCAGCAGAATAGAGCTGTTCATGAAGCGGGATTTTCGGGTGCTCCTGTGTTTTCGCAATCACCGTAATAATCAATGGTGCCCTCAAGGGCATGGATAAAAAACGTTGTGATTCTTCTACTGTTATATCCGGCTTATTGATTTTAGCAGCCGCTAAAAATACTTCACCCAAAGAAACCAATGCCTGATCCCTGATCAGTAAAAAACGCCAGGGAGTCAAACCACCATGGTCTGCTGCCCTTATTCCTGCCTGAATCAACGCCTCACACTCTACTTCATCAGGTGCGGGAGCTTGCAGTTTCCCGACAGAAACTCTCTTTTGTAAAACTTCTAACGCGTTCATAGGATCCCCCCTCCGGAAACTGGTGATAGTAACAAACCTATACCATACTTCTTACGTCTTTTTCGTTTGGATACCACCACTGATGCAGGTTTCCAGCACTCTGTTAATAATTGCGGCTGAATTGTATCTGCTACTGCTGATTGGCGTGCTGGTACTTTTCCTTTACTCACGCAAACAAAAAAAAATAATCCATCGCCAACAACAAAAACTACTGGATGTTATCAAGGAAATTCGCACAGCCAAGAGTCAACCAATCAAACCTGTGATTGAAAAAGGATATAAATTCCACATTAACCAACAACTGGAAGCTACCCAAAAACGTTACAGCAATATAAGCCCTGATACTGACATATCGGCCATTCAACCGAGTGATGCCAGTGCCGAGCAACAGATTCTGGCATTGCGATACGCATTTTTGCGCTCGGAAGAATTAGGCACAACAGAGGACACTGGCAGCGACAAATACTGGAACATTTTTCAACAAACATTGGAGCCACTGTTAAAGCAATCCAATACCGAATTAACAGATGAGCTTGATATTTATAAAAAACGCGTTGAGAATCTCGAAAAATTTAAAAAGCTGTTTTTTGAGCTGGAAGCTCAATGGAATAGTGCACAGAATAACTCAGAACAGTATCATGCCCAATTACTGGCCATGTCAGATCAAATGCAAGACCCCGATGCCTATGCATTATTGTTGCAGCATTATCAGGATGCACTTGGGCAATTCTCACAGGCTGTTCAACAAACATCCAGCCTGGCAGATGATCAAGGATCAAAAACCATCAATATTATTCGTCAGGATCCAAGAGCTGCCGAAGAAATTGTTAAATTACGCAACGTTGCCGCCGATCAATATCGTGTGATTAACAACTTGCAAAGAAAACTGGAGGAAGCAACTTCGAATGAAGAAAAGTCTCTGGTTATTCACGAACTGGAACAACAATTACAACGCCAGATTCGTTTTGTGCAGGAATCCGACACCTGTGTGCAATTGCTTGAAGATGAACTAATAAAAGCTAATGAAAAAATCGTACAGCAAGAACAGTTAATCGATAACGTTCAAAAAATTGATGAAGAAAATAGTGAAATTAAAGATGTTCTTCATAATTTCACTATGGAAAGCCGTGATTTATTGGCCAATATCGAGTCATTGGAAGAAGAAAACCAGCAGTTAAAAGAACAATTGGCGGCACTGTCTGGCAAGATAAATCCGGCTTCTGCCGATACCCAACATGCGCTTGTCCAGCTGCAAAAACAATATGCTGAACTGGAGGAAAGATATCTGGCATTGAAGCTGAAATAATCGACTAGACTGGATAACAGTCATTCGGGAATCTTTGTATCGGTAATAAATCCATGTCACTGATGCAATCTATTTAACAATTAACCAAGGTTATTTATGGTCAAGCCTGTTGATACAACACTGGACACTGAAATCCCACCAATTCATACAGAAAGTCCTACACAGCAATATTATTTCAGGGCTCTCATGTGTTTTGCCGCAGCCGGAACCCTGGCTTCCTTTATTGAATGGGATAAACCCAATGTTCTTTTTTCGGCAATTATGGTGTTTTTATTAATTTACGCTTACGGCACCTATTACGTCACCCGCAAATGGAGTCAGGAACGCATTATCAAAGTTGCTCGCTGGCTCACTTACTTCGATGCATTACTCATTGGTTTGGTACTGGGCCTTGTTAATTTCAGTATTTTGCCCTGCATCATGTTTTTGACCATGATTCAATTTAATGCGTTGATCATGGGCGGCGCCAGAAAACTGATGGAAGACAATACTGCATTCGCACTGGGGATCTTATTGAGTTTTGTAATCCATCGCCCACAACTTGTTTTGTCAGGCACTATCCAAATCAGCGCAGCCAGTTTGATTGGTGTTGCCACTTATTTTTTAGTCTATGCGGTTTATATGCACCAACGTTTTCATCGATTGGTATTACAACAACAAAAACTGGAAAACGAACAAAAATGGCACAAAATCCGCGCCTACAAACTCTCGCGTTATTTACCGCCCAGTGTGTGGCAAGCGATCAATCGTGGCGACGATAAAAATCTTCAGGCTGAACGCAAGCGTATCAGTATTTTCTTCTCCGACATTAAAGATTTCAGTCAACTGGCTGAAGAAATGGAAGCTGAGGCTTTAACCGAATTGCTTAATAAATATTTAACGGAAATGTCAAAAATAGTGGGTCATTATGGTGGCACCATCGATAAATTTATGGGCGATGGCATGATGGTGTTGTTTGGTGATGCCAATAGCAAAGGCGTCAAAGAAGATGCTACCGCGTGTGTTGCCATGGCGATTGCCATGAAAAAACGTATTAAATCTTTACAACAGGAATGGTTTAGTCAGGGTATTAAAAAGCCGCTGCAAATTCGCATGGGAATTAATACCGGTTATTGTACTGTCGGCACCTTTGGTACAGCCAATCATCTGGACTACACAGTGCTCGGTACACAAGTCAATTTAGCAAGCCGATTGGAAACAGCGGCTGAACCCGATGAAATTTTAATTTCCCACGAAACCTGGTCGTTAGTTAAAGATACCATTATGTGCCGTGACAAAGGCGAAATAACCGTTAAAGGATTTTCATTACCGGTTAAAGTTTATCAAGTTGCTGATCTACGCAAAGAAATGGGCAAAAATCAGAGTTATTTTGAAGACAGGGCTGATGGATTTTCCATGTATCTGGATTTGGATAAAGTTAAAAATTACGATAAACAACGCTTGATTGAATCACTTGAAAAAGTAACTGCGCGATTAAAAGATAAAGTTATTGTTTAACCCTATCGTTTTGTTTCACAACATCCTGCAATCATTGTCTCACTAAACGAATTGGCTTCGACTGATAATGTTTATCAGTCGAACGGTAGGGATTAATATCCAACCCACCACGACGCGTATACCGGGCGTAAACACATAACTTCACAGGTTTACATCGCATTTGTAAATCACAAAAAATTCGTTCTACGCAATGTTCGTGAAAATCCTGATGCTCACGAAATGAAACAATGTAAGCAAGTAATTTTTCATGATTGATTTTGTAACCTGAGTATGAAATCACCAGACTTGCCCAATCCGGTTGCCCGGTGACAGGGCAATTGGTTTTTAACAAATGACTGTATAAGATTTCTGAAACAGTTTCCGTTTTATCACTTTCCAGCAATTCAGGCGATGGATGATATTGCGTAATATTCAAATCAATATCATCCAAACAAATACCATCTATTGAATCAACCTTATACAACGACAACAGATGCTCTGTCGATTCACTCAAGGGATATAAATTAACTGTGACAGTTGCTTTTACCAATTCAGATAAGTCTTTTTGCATACACAGCTTGACTTCATCAATTGAGGAAAATGGCGTTTGATTAAATGAATTCAAATACAATTTAAATGATTTGGATTCCACCATAAATCGACTGTCACAAGGAAAGCTGAATTCACCGACAGCAACCAGGGGTTTACCTTTGGTATTTAACCAGGAAAGTTCGTAAGCCGTCCAAATATCCTCACCTGAAAAAGGCAAGTTTTGATCGATCCCCAATACAACTCTTGAAACTTTTCGCTCAATTGGAAAAAGTAATTCCGGTGAATAGTTTGATGGATATAGCGTTGTCTGTCCCAAGGGGTTTTTATCTTGACTCATCAATCAACTCCGCAATCCTTTGGCTTTTTCTACCACGATTAAACTTACCCAAAATAAAATTGCTACACCCACAATTAAACTGACAAAAGCAACCGTCAGACTGGTATCAGTCACCCCCAAAATACCAAAACGAAAAGCATTGACCATGTGCAAAATTGGGTTTATCAACGACACTGACTGCCAAAAATCCGGTAGTAAATTGATTGAATAAAAAACACCCCCCAAATAGGTCAATGGCGTTAATACAAAAGTAGGAATAATCGAAATATCATCAAAAGATTTGGCATAAACAGCATTAATAAAACCTGCCAGAGAAAACAAAGTGGCCGTTAAAAAAATGATCGAAAAAGTGATGAACGCATGAGAAATATTGAGATGCGTAAACATCAAAGCCAAAACAGTTACAATAAGACCCACAGCCAAACCACGGGCAACACCGCCCATCACATAACCCAAAACGATAATGTAGTTAGGCATAGGGGATACTAAAACTTCATCAATACTGCGCTGAAATTTTGCACTGAAAAAAGAGGATGACACGTTGGCATAAGCATTAGTGATTACCGCCATCATAATCAACCCTGGCGCTACAAACTCGCTGTAACTAAAGCCTGACATCTCTCCAATTTGACTGCCAATCAAATGGCCAAAAATAACAAAATACAATGCCATAGTAATAGCGGGAGGTAACAATGTTTGAATCCAGATACGAGTGAAACGTCGTATTTCTTTAATCAGGATTGTATTAAAAGCAATCCATTGTTCATTAAACGGCATGATTGGCTCCTTGTTTGTTAGCTTGAACCAATGACACAAACAACTCTTCCAAGCGATTGGATTTATTACGCATACTGGTGATAACGATTTGTTGTTGATTTAATAATTCAAAAACCTGATTCAGATTTTGGCCTTTTACCAAATCCACTTCAATTGAGTGATTATCAATTAATCGACTGGTAAATCCAGGCAAATCCGGTAATTCTGAAAAATGCTGGCTATCAAAAATAAAGGTTTCTTTATTTAATTGTTGTAGCAGTTGTTTAACACTGGTGTTTTGAATAATTTCACCGCGATCAATAATCGCAATTTGTCGGCAAAGATTTTCCGCTTCTTCCAAATAATGTGTAGTTAAAATTATCGTCGTGCCGGCATCATTAATTTCGCGCAAAAACTCCCACATGCCACGACGTAATTCAATATCTACACCAGCAGTGGGTTCATCCAGAATTAATAATTTGGGTTGATGTACCAGCGCGCGTGCAATCATTAAACGACGCTTCATACCACCGGATAACATACGCGCGGGTGTACGACGCTTGTCCAACAAATCCAGTTTGTCCAAATAATATTCAACACGCGGCCTGGCTTCTTTGGCAGGCAAACCATAATAACCAGCCTGCTGAATCAAAATATCTTCAACTTTTTCAAATAAATTGAAATTGAATTCCTGAGGTACTACACCCAGAAATTTTTTGGCAGCAGAGAAATTTTTATCTATATCGACATCAAAAATTTTTACTGTACCGGATGTTTTCCTTACCAGTGAACTGATAATACCGATAGTGGTGGATTTGCCCGCACCATTGGGGCCCAGCAATGCAAAAAAATCGCCTTGATTAACATCAAGGGAAATTCCTTTCAAAGCTTCAAATTGATTGGCGTAGGATTTACGCAAATCGCGAATAGATAAGGCTGCGACCATGGGATCTCCTAAAAAATGGAAGCTCCAAAACAGGAGACAGGACTATAAACACTTGGCTGTTTACTGCCAATAAGCTAATGAGATAAAAAGAGACATGCATGAACAGAGATTCACGAATAAAAAAACAGAATGGTCAAACCTGAAAACTGGAGCGGGAAACGAGACTCGAACTCGCGACCCTAACCTTGGCAAGGTTATGCTCTACCAACTGAGCTATTCCCGCTTGTTTGGCGTCCCCAAGGGGAGTCGAACCCCTGTTACCGCCGTGAAAGGGCAGTGTCCTAGGCCACTAGACGATGGGGACAAGGAATCTGCTACGCAGAAAAACAAACTTATCTAAAACGATTGGAGCGGGAAACGAGACTCGAACTCGCGACCCTAACCTTGGCAAGGTTATGCTCTACCAACTGAGCTATTCCCGCTTGTTTGGCGTCCCCAAGGGGAGTCGAACCCCTGTTACCGCCGTGAAAGGGCAGTGTCCTAGGCCACTAGACGATGGGGACCCGGACCTTCCAAATCAACACCGGAGTGTCTCGTCAGAAGTGGGGCGCATTCTATGTAGGCACACCTATACTGTCAACAGATTTTATTGGTTTTTAAAGTTGTGCGAATAACGCAGCACTTTGAATTGCATGGGCTTTTTCCCAAGTTGCAAGCGACAAGTGGTTATTTTTTTCAGTGCTATACTCAAGTCAGGACTCATTCTACCCAGGCACAGAAAAAACTAATGTACATCTATGGCGTAGCCCTTGTATTACTCTTGGTGATTGCCTTTGCTGGCTATTCATTCCTGAATCATTCAATTGAAAAACGACGCATACGAAAACAACGCATAGTGACTGCGTTGAGAGCCCGTCGGAGTGTATTTCGGGATCTGGTCACCGGCTTTCCTATTGGATTCCTGTCCAAAGATCTAATGGCTTTACTCTACAGATCAATTATTGACTGTTGCGATCAACTCACTCGAATAGAACCCGAGGACTCTTCTCATCAGGATCAACTGGCACATTACACTACCCAATTGAATGAATTACATAATCAGGAACAATCCGCCAGGGTTCGACTGGAAAATCCACAACAAATTCGCGAAGCACGCCAATTGCTTCAGGAGCTTTTGAAATTTGTTGTGCAACAGTCCGCCCAAAAACTACTAAACCCCGTACAAGCTGAAGCTTACACAGACCAAATTAAAAGATTGATGATGCAAATTACCGTTGATGGCCACATCTTTAATGCAAAACAATCGCAAACAGTGGGTAAAATTCGTCTGGCAATACATCATTATGGTTTGGCCAAAAAAGCCTTGGCCAGTGAAAACTTGTCGCACGGTTTCGATAAGCAAATTGCGCAACTGGATCTATTGATAAAAAAATTGGAAGAGAAAGCTATCACCTTGTCCAATAATACAGATACCGGAACACCACCACAGCCATTAGCAAATAAAGAATGGGACAAGCTCAAACCTGCGGAAAAAAAACAAGACTGGCAAATTAAAAATCTTTACGAGTAAACGCTCTCTTCTCCGGGCGGACGAGTTCTAAATCGCGGTTGCGCCCAAAAATATTGTTCAGGATATTTTAAAATTTCACTCTCCATGAACTGATTAACACGACATGTATCCGCTACTTCGTTTTCAGTTGGAAAATTATCAAATGGCGGATGAATTACCACTTGATAACCTCTCCCCCAAGGCAAACGATACTGTGAAAACGGAATCACTTTTGCACGCCCCATACGCGCGAATTGTGAAGTGGCGGTAACCGTTGCAGTTTGCACACCAAAAAAAGGAACAAACACCGATATTTTTGATCCCAAATCACGATCAGGTGCATACCATATCATTCTGCCTTTCCGCAGCTGACTGATCATTGCACGCACATTATCGCGACTAAATGCTACACCGCCTTTGCAATAGGCTTCGCGACGATTTTTTTGTAAAAAATCATAGACTGCATTTGCGTGAGGTTTATACATACCATCATAATTGACGTACTGGCCCAACATGGCACTGCCAATATCCAGAGTAGTAAAATGCAGGCTCAGCAATAAGGCTCCCTTCCCTTCTGCCTGCGCTTGCTGAATATATTCCAACCCCGAAATGCTAAATAGCTTTCTAAGTCTCCATTTCGGCCAAAACCAGGCGATTCCTGTTTCAAACACTGTCATTGCCGTTGAAAATAAATTATCACGCAATAATTTTTCACGTTCCGTATCAGTTAAATCAGGAAAACATAAACCTATATTGATTCTGGCTTGATGCACACGTTTTTTATTCAGCCGCAACAAAGGGCTCAATACCCTGGCTAACAGATATTGAATTTTGTAAGGCAATTGTGCGAGAACAATCCAGATCAACAACATTATCCATGAAGGCCAATGTTGGGGTTTAAGCAGAGCATAAGAAAAATGTGGAGACGCCATAATTAGCTCTTATAGATTTAGCCTTGTTCTGATTGGGAATTAAAATGGATCAAGCGCTGATCTTTTTCTTGCCATATCTGATTCACCCAAATTTGAAAATTCTGGCGAAAGATTTCATCTTCCGCATAATCACCAATTAAATCAGTAGTGATAGGTAATTGCCTAAGATGCAGATGAATTTTTTTCACACCACCACTCGCATATTGCCAGTAGGTCGGAATTTTTTCCGGATAAAAAATAGTGACATCCAACAATTGCTTTAATTGCCCGTCCATCGCCGACAGCGCAAAAGATACACCACCGGCCTTGGGCATAAGCAAATAACGATAGACTGACTGCTGTTGATCATGTTTGACTTTGGTAAATCGGGTGCCTTCCATAAAATTAATAATAGTGACTGGATTATGACGAAATACCTCACAGGATTTTCGTGTCTGCTCTATGTCCTTGCCCTTTAACTGTGGATACTTTTGCAATTGTTCTTTGGTGTATCGACGCATAAAAGGAAAATCCAAAGCCCAAAAACAAAATCCCATAAAAGGTATATACAGCAGCGATTGCTTCAGAAAAAATTTAATGTAAGGAATACGGCCATTAAACAAACGCAAGATCACTAAAATGTCCACCCAGGATTGATGATTACAGACCATCAAATACCATTGCTCCAGCGAAAGATTATCCAAACCCTGAGTTTCAATTTGCGTGGGTAACAATAGGTCTTGCTGCCAATTATTAAACGACATCCACTGACTGGCACACCAATCCAAGGCTCTGTGTATTGATTTCTGTGAGGATTCAAAAGGCAGTAGTAATTTAAAAATGGCTAAAAAAAGAATAGGGAAAAATACCATCACCGTAGTAATGGAGAACAGAAATGTTACCAGTGTTGCGTTGAGATGTTTGATCACCGGATTATCTCAATGATTGGAATTTTTTGACTCCACCAAACCCTTGCCGTAGCAGGGAACAGACCTCACTCTGCATTAAGCAGGAAGTAAAGTCCCCACTGGCAAGGAAGATTGGGAGGGAGCCATCAAAAATTCGTTTTCACCAAAGGACTGGTTTCTGCATCGTAATCCACACCTTTGATACCAAATCCAAACAGACGCAAAAATTCATCCTTGTAACCTTTGAAGTCGGTTAATTCGAATAAATTTTCTTCAGTGACTTGCGGCCAAATGGCTTCCACCCTGGATTGAACCTCACGACTCAATTCCAATTCATCAACGCGAAAACGAGCAGAATCATCAATACGTGGATTGGCAGAATATAAACACTCTTTAAATAAACGTTGAATCTGTTCGATACAACCTTCGTGAGTGCCACCCTCTTTCATGACTTTAAATAAAATTGCCAAATACAAAGGCATAATCGGAATAGCGGAGCTGGCTTGTGTCACAACAGCTTTCAGCACTGCCACATTCGCAGCACCATTTAATGGCTTCATTTTATTATTCAGTGCTTTTGCGGCACGATCCAAATCTTCTTTGGCTTTACCGATAGTCGCTTTACCGTAAATGGGCCAGGTTAATTTGTCACCGAGATAAGTGTAAGCCACTGTTTTGCAACCTTGCGATAAAACACCCGCTGTTTGCAATGCATCAATCCACAATTCCCAATCTTCACCACCCATAACTTTGACAGTCTGGGCAATTTCCTGCTCATTGGCAGGCTCTATTGATACTTCGGAAATTTTTAACGTATCAGTATTTAAATTTTTAGATGTGTAAACCTGATTGATAGGTTTCAGTACAGATGAATAGACCTCACCGGTTTTGGGATCTGTGCGACGCGGTGACGCCAAGCTGTATATGATCAAATCAACCTGCCCCAATCCTTTTTTAATTTCATCAATCACCTGTTGTTTGCAGACATCGGAAAATGCATCGCCATTAATAGTATGAGCATAAAGTCCGGCCGCAGCTGCGGCATCATGAAAAGCAGAGGTATTGTAATAACCAGCAGTTGCGCATCTATCTTCAGTCGGTGGCTTCTCAAAACACACACCGAGAGTACCTGCCCCGCCACCGAATGCCGCAGTGATTCTTGACGCCAAACCAAAACCGGTCGAGCAACCCAACACCAATACTTTTTTCGGAGCATTCTCAACCGCCCCTTTGGTTTTAGTGAAAGCAATTTGCTCCTGAACATTAGCTGCACAGCCTTGAGGATGAGCGTTGGTGCAAATAAATCCGCGAACTTTTGGCTTAATAATCATTGACTTACCCTAGTTTACCAGTGGAGGGATGAATAGAGGCGGCCATTATAATGTGATGCAGCAGATAAATCAGCGTTTTGGCCTTTTAATTCCAGACAAATATTGTATAACCTTGGCGCTATTTAAATAACACTTCAGGAATTACGTAATGTTTTACCCCATGTTTGCAATGGTGATGCTTACACTTTGCGTTGCGTTTTTTTTATTATTTTTGCGTATTGATGCTGCTCGTTCAGGAAAAGTTGATCCACGAACATTTAAATTGAATCAATCCAAAGATATCCCCGATCGACTGTTGCAAACAGCCAATAATTTTTCAAATTTATTTGAGATTCCTGTTTTCTTTTATCTTGCCTGTTTACTTTGTATTGTTTGGCAATACCAGAATTTGTTCATGTTGGGATTGGCATGGTTGTTTGTTGCATCACGAATCGTACACACCTGGATACATATTAATCGCAACAAACTTATTCCACGGCTTTTTGCGTTTTCAACCAGTGTGGTTTGCGTATTGCTCATGTGGATTATGCTGTTGCTACACTATCTAAATCCAAGCCAAGGGGTTTGATATGAAACCTTGTCATTTAATCGGTATAAACAGCATCAATAAAAACGAACAACCCAGCAGTTCAACGCTTCTTTACAATTCTGCCCCAATCCTGTAAGTGTCATGATTTATCATGGCACTTTTTTCAATTGAGCATCTATCATGATCAAACACGAACCCAATCCGCTCTATGTCGCCGATAAAAATCGTTATCACAGCATGCAATACCAACACTGCGGTCGCAATGGTTTGCAATTGCCCAAATTATCCTTGGGGCTTTGGCAAAATTTTGGTGCTGTGGATTCTATGAGCAATGCACGCACAATGTTACGCCGTGCATTTGAGTTGGGCATTACACATTTTGATTTGGCTAACAATTACGGCCCACATTATGGATCAGCTGAAAGTAATTTTGGCCAATTATTCAAACAGGATTTTATTCCCTATCGCGATGAATTAATTGTTTCCAGCAAAGCCGGTTACGATATGTGGCCTGGTCCCTACGGTAAAGGTGGATCACGCAAATATTTAATTTCCAGTTGTGACCAAAGTTTGAAACGAACCGGTTTGGAATATTTCGATATTTTTTACCACCATTGCATGGACCCCGAAACACCCATTGCCGAATCCATGCAAGCATTGGATTTTATTGTGCGCTCCGGTCGCGCGCTTTATGTTGGGATTTCCAACTATCAACCCGTACAAACACAGGAAGCAGTAAAAATTTTACGCGAACTGGGAACACCTCTATTAATTCACCAACCCAGATACAATATGTTTGATCGCTGGATCGAAAATGGTTTAACGGATGTGTTATTACAGGAAGGCGTCGGTTCAATCGTCTTTTCGCCTTTGGCACAAGGCGTATTGACCAACAAATATTTAAACGGCGTACCTGATGGATCAAGAGCTTCACGTCCTGAATTAATTTATTTAAATAATAAAGATATAACCCCGGAAAAAATTAAAAAAGTCCGCACATTGAATCAGATTGCGGAATCGCGAGGGCAAACACTCGCGCAAATGGCAATCGCCTGGACATTACACAATAAAGCCGTCACCAGTTGCTTAATTGGCGCAAGTCGCCCCGAACAAATTGATGACTCAGTTGCAGCATTGAATAATTTGCAATTTAGTGCGGAGGAGTTGGAAAGGATTAATAAGATTGTTGCATGATTTACCCTCACCCCAACCCTCTCCCGGCGGGAGAGGGAGCTAACTGACTCCGAATGAAAAAAGCAGGGAGTTCATCCCCTCTCCCTCTGGGAGAGGGTTAGGGTGAGGGAGCTTTTAAAACACTCGCCCCTGAAACCAAATCAACGCCGGGTAAGTCGCAGGCCAGATCCAGAAAAAACGATTCAAACCAAATAAAACTGCATTCGCCAAATGAAACACCGCAGCAATCAATAAAAAAGCATACAAAACATATTCTGAAAAAATTGCCAGCGGAAATAAAATTTCAAACAAAATCACCACCCGGGACATGCGCAACATTAACGCCGGCTTATTGGCAAACTCTCTAACAGATTGACTCACCGGATACGCCGTAAACGCAAACACCTGTTGCAACGCCAGACCCGAACGCCATTCCGGATTGAGCAACTTCACCCATCCTGCTTGAAAATAAGAAAGCATGGATTGAATGGCCAAATAACCCAGGGCAATTTCTTGCCATTTTTTATCAGGTGCCAAATGAAATAACCACAAGCACAACAAAACCAACAAGGTCATAGTGTCACTACCACCATTGTATGGCCCTTGAAAACGTTTGATTAAAAGCAGCGCGATAAATATCAAGCCTGTTTCCATCCACACCGACATAAAACCAACCATTAAAAAAATGGCTAATATCAATCGAATCCAGGCTAATGGTTTTTCTGAATGCTGCGTTCGAATAAACTCGAGGCTTTGTTGAATTATCGCAAAAGCCAAAATACCTTCTGCTATTCGTACCGCCAACTCCAGGGTCATGAGCGTAAACCTCTTTTCACCAAAAAAGGCTTCGCAGAAAAAACAACCTCGTCTTTAACAAGATTATTGTCAGCTGTCACTGCGCGAATGCGATAACAAAAATAAACACTGTCTTCCGACAAGCATCCTTGTGCTTTTAAGATAGACAACATTCGCCGCGCAATTTCCTGCTCACAAAATTCTGAATACTGTTCAAAAATATTTTCTGCACAGGTATTGATATACAATCGCTCATTCCACTCAGGATTATGTAACAAACGAATAATTGCTTTTCCAACACCAACCTTCTCTGGCAACACCAAAAACTCCTGCCACATTTCAGGCTGTTCATCTGTGTATCTTATAAATCCAAAATCAAAACGTGGTGATGGACCAATGCTACTGAAAAAACGCCAGGAAGGAAAAATGATGGGTAATAGAGAACTAATAAACCTGATCATGATTACCAATATCCACCAGTAAAATTTCGTCACCTTATTTTATGGCAAACTGTTACAAAGCCGCTTTCTTCAACCTTTCAATTTCATCGCGAATTTTCGCTGCCACTTCGAACTCCAAATCCTTCGCAGCCTGAAACATTTGTTTTTCCAGTTGATCGATTGTTTTCCAGATATCTTTTGGATCGACATTCACTTTGTATTGAGCTTGCTTTTCAGCTATGGCCATAGCTTTGTTGCGTGCACTACGTCCACCTGCACCGGGTGCAGCGGACTCCATAATATCGGTAATGTTTTTATTAATACTTCTGGGAGTAATGCCATTTTTTATATTGAAATCAATTTGTTTTTGGCGGCGACGGTCAGTTTCATCAATCGCACGCTGCATTGAGCCTGTTATTTTATCGGCATAGAGAATTGCTTTACCGTTAAGATTACGTGCAGCCCGACCGATGGTTTGAATTAATGAACGATCCGAACGAAGGAAACCTTCTTTGTCTGCATCCAAAATAGCCACCAGCGAAACTTCCGGCATATCAAGGCCTTCACGTAATAAATTGATTCCAACCAAAACATCGAATTGCCCTAAACGCAAATCACGAATAATTTCTACACGCTCCACTGTATCGATATCCGAATGCAAATAGCGCACACGAATACCATGCTCGGCAAGATATTCTGTTAAATCTTCAGCCATACGTTTGGTCAAAGTGGTGATTAACACTCGCTCATCTTTTTCTGTACGCAAACGAATTTCTGATAACACATCATCCACTTGTGAAGTGGCCGGACGAATTTCAATTTCAGGATCAATCAATCCTGTAGGGCGTACCACTTGCTCTACTACTTGCCCTTGATTTTCTTCTTCATATTTACCCGGTGTCGCCGAGACCATAATCATTTGTGGTGCAATACGTTCCCATTCATCAAAGCGCATGGGGCGATTGTCCAATGCAGACGGCAAGCGAAAACCATATTCAACCAAAGTTTCCTTGCGCGAACGATCACCTTTATACATAGCGCCGATTTGGGGAATGGTGACATGGCTTTCATCAATAACCAATAATGCATCTGCCGGTAAATAATCAAACAAGGTAGGTGGTGGCTCACCGGGATTACGACCGGATAAAAATCGCGAATAATTTTCAATACCGTTGCAATATCCCAATTCCTGCATCATTTCCAGATCATAACGCGTGCGCTGTTCCAAACGTTGTGCTTCGACCAATTTATTATTTTCACGCAAATACTCCAAACGAGTTCGCAACTCTTGTTTGATGTTATCGATTGCTTCAAGAATTTTTTCACGTGGAGTTACGTAATGTGACTTTGGATAAACAGTAAATCTGGGAACTTTATACAATATTTCACCGGTGAGCGGATCGAAAATAGAAATTTGTTCAACTTCATCATCAAACAATTCAACTCGCACTGCCTCAATATCCGAATCCGCAGGATAAATATCAATTACTTCACCACGCACACGATATGTCGCACGCGCAAAATCCATATCATTGCGAGTGTATTGTAATTCTGCCAGACGACGTAAAATCTGGCGTTGATCAATTTTGTCACCACGTACCAAATGCAACAACATTTGCATATAAGCCTGAGGATCACCCAAACCATAAATAGCGGATACTGATGCAATAATGATGGCATCTCTGCGTTCAAGTAGTGCTTTGGTTGCAGACAAGCGCATTTGTTCGATATGTTCATTAACTGCTGAATCTTTTTCGATAAATGTATCAGACGAAGGAACATATGCTTCCGGTTGATAATAGTCGTAATAAGAAACGAAATATTCTACTGCGTTGTTAGGAAAAAACTCTTTGAACTCACCATAGAGTTGTGCGGCCAGTGTTTTATTATGAGCCATGATCAGGGTTGGTCGTTCTACTTTCGCAATCACATTGGCGATAGTAAACGTTTTGCCAGAGCCCGTAACACCCAACAAGGTTTGATGGGCAAGACCATCCTCTATTCCCTGTACCAAACCGGCAATAGCCGATGGTTGATCTCCCGCGGGAGCAAAATTACTTTTTACAACAAATTGTTTTGACATAAAAACCCGGCGTAGAAAAAAAAGACTTTTAATTCTACCCTAATCTCCTGACAAAGGCTGTCATCTATCGTCAGGATGAATCAGTCAAAAATCACATTACGCACGGCATCAGCATCATATTCCGAAAGAAAACGCACGAAGTGCTCTGGCGACACCGCTCTGGAAAAGTAATAACCCTGCAGGAAAGTAGCACCTAATTCCGAACAGATTTTAGCTTGCTCTTTGGTTTCTATACCCTCGACCACAACCGACAAATCCAGACTTTTCCCCAGTCCAATCATCGCCTTTAAAATCCGGGTATCTGAATAATTTTCCGGAACCCCCTGCACGAAGGTTTTATCAATTTTAATTGTGTTGGCAGGCAATTGTTTTAAATAAGCCATAGACGAATAACCGGTACCGAAATCATCTACCGCTATTTCAAGGCCTATACTGCGGATGTCCTGCAACAAAATTGCGGCCGAATAAATATTATCGATAATGACTGATTCAGTTACTTCTATCCCAAGATTGCGGCCTGACACACCTGTCGCATTCATATCCGATTTGATGGCTCTGGGCAAAGATTCATCGTTAAGCAATTGAGAGCAAATATTCAATCGCAATCTGAAATCTGATTTAACCAAATTATTGGTTAGCCAATACTGCAATTGTTCAAAAGCCATTTTTCGACTTCTGTTATCAATCTCAATAATCAGACCGGTTTCATTAGCCAAATCCATAAATTCATCTGGTGGTAAAACGCCGCGAATTTCATGCTTCCATCGCAACAGGCTTTCTGCCCCCGCCACTGCGAATGTTTTTGCATCTATAATAGGTTGATAAAATAAAAGAAAATGTGCCATGGGAATCAGTGCACGCAATTCGTTTTCGATTCGCAGTCTGTTCTGAATATAATCTTTTAAATCGGGCGAAAAAAATAGCCATTTGTTTTTGCCTTTTTTCTTGGCACCGTACATGGCCAAATCAGCTGCTTTTAACAAGTCACTGGTATCTGTAGCAGAGTCAGGAAACAAAGCTATGCCTATACTGGCCGACACTATCAATTCCTTTTGATGTATTTTGTGCGGCAATCGCAGTTTCTCCAATATCCGCTCAGAAAGGTGGATTAAATCAGAGGTGTCGTCAAACCGATGCAACAATATTGCAAATTCATCTCCGCCCAAACGACAAACATCATCACCGGCTCGCATCATGGATTGCAGAATCCTGGCAATATTTTTTAATAGTTCGTCGCCGGCATCATGTCCAAAATTATCATTAATATTTTTAAAATCATCCAGATCAATAAATAAAAGAGCCAGCTTTGCTCCATAACGTTCAGCTCGCGAGACGGCTGAACGCAAACTTTTATCAAAATAATATCGATTGGAAAGACCGGTTAAATTGTCACTTTCGGCTAATTGTTTTAATTTTTTTTGACTTTCCTGCAGCTCATACTCCAACAAATGCCGGGTTCTGGCGTGGTGCATGGCGCGCGATAAATGTTTGAAGGATAGATCTGATTTAATAACAACGTCCTGTGCACCGGTTTCAATACAAAACTCTTCAAATTTTGGATCATCGTAAATACCGGTAACGACAATCACCGCTGCGTGACGATCCGAATGGCGAACTATTCTTCTGAGAATATCTTCTCCATCCATGTCAGGTAGCAGGTAATCCAGAAGCACTATATCAAAATCATCTGACTCAAAAATTTTTATTCCATCAAAAGCAGTAGACGCTTCTTTTATTTCTATATTGTCCTGATGATGACGCAATGTGCGTTTGACGGTTTCTCTGTCAATCTCATTATCATCAATCAGCAACAACTTCACATCGTACCTCAATATATTTATCCGGAATGTGGTAACTCTACGACTCGCCAGTAATGATCAAGAAAGCTCACCACTGTTAAAAATTGTGAATCCATTTCCTGCTTTGGAATATAACCTGCAACGTGCAACCTGTAAGCTTCAAATATATCTTCATCGGCTACTGATGTAGTCAGGATAAATACCACAGCCATAGTTAGCAGTGGATCTTTACGCAACTCACCAAGAAATTCTAGACCATTCATGCGCGGCATGTTGATATCCAGCAAAATAATATAAGGCCCCGGCACAGTTTTCATCTTTAGCATTTCCAATGCTTCGACTCCATCTCTGGCCCTGTAAATTGGATTGGCAATTTTTAACTTAACAAATGTACGTTTGAAACTTTGCACATCAACTTCGTCATCATCAATAATAAAAATGCTGACTTGTTTATAGCTAGACGAAATAATCTGCGGGTTATCTATCATGTTTCTATTCTCTTTATCGACTTTGGCCAGGTGAAATAAAAGCGTGACCCTCTGGATTCAGAATCAATATTCACCTGACCACCATATTGTTCGATAATTTTTTTAACCAGCGCCAAACCCATACCACTGCCTTCAACTTCATCCCTGGGCCTTAAAGTCTGGAACATATTAAAAATGCGTTGATGGAATTGCGGATCTATTCCCGGGCCATCATCAAAGACACTGAATTCATACCAGTCGCTATTGACATCCTTCGCTGCAATTCTGATCACACCATTTGATTTGTCATGATGTTTGATTGCATTTGAAATCAGATTGCTGAAAACTTGTTCGATAGGCGTCACATAAGTTACAAAAACGGGAAGTTCATTTTCAATTTCCAAAACCAATCCCGGCTTATTGTTGTTCATATGAAATATATCAATGACTGATTGCCTGACATCCAGGCTTTTATAAAATCCCTGCATTTTTTCAACCCGATAGTAGGCTAACAGATCATCCAGAAGTGTTTCCATACGTTTTATTCTAATTTTAATCTTTTGTGAAGTTTCCGAAACAGATTCAAATTTATTGTCACGGATATCCTCTTCCAACCAACTGGTCAGTTGACTTATTCCACGTAATGGTGCTTTCAAATCATGCGATGCAACATAGGCAAATGTTTCCAATGATTTATTGCTACGCTCCAATTCTTTTTGATGTGCCAACAATTGGTTAGCTGATTTAATAGTTTTGGAAATATCGCGTTTGATGCTGGATATGCTCACAATATTTCCTTGCTCATCTCTTATCGGTGAAAAGGAAACCGACACATCAATCTGACGCCCATCTTTGCACAGCGCTTTTAATTGATGATTAATGATTACCTCTCCCTTCACAACTCTCTGAAATAACTCTTCGTATTCCTGTAATTTATCGGGAATCACTATCAGCCCCTTTACATTTCGATCCAATACCTCCTGCTCTGAATAGCCAAACATTTTTTCAGCTGCTTTGTTCCAGCTGGTAATGTGACCCGTTAGTGTTTTGCTGATAATCGCATCTTCCGAATACTCCACTATAGATGCCCTCAAACTATCCAGCTGTTGAATTTTTTTGGAGGCCAGATCAAATTTCTCACGACTAATTGCCAGATTTTTTTCTGTCGTTTTCTTTTCGGAAATATCAATCACCGATATCAGTACCTGCATTCCCTGCTCGGATTCAATAGAAGATGCACCCATTTCCAAAATAATCTGCCGACCATTTTTGGTTATCCCTGTCAGTTCGAATTTTGAATTGATCAGCTTTGCATCTGATTGTTGGATATGCGATACCTGCAATGCAGGATATTGCAGCGCAGTCGGTACCAACAAGGTCAATTCTTTTCCCAACAGTTCATTGCGGTCGTATTCAAAAATCATACACAATTGATCGTTCACCAAATCAATTACTCCCTGTTGATTGATGATCATTAAGCCGTTAGGTATGGATTCTATAATTCTCTGCAACCGTATCTGCAACCGCATCTGTGATCTATTCAAATCCATAAAAGAATTGATAGTATCGGCAATTACACCAAATTCAGTGGCATCACCCAGATAAGGAATTTTTGTGGAGCCAGGAAAATTAAGACGGGTTGAGTCCAACAATAGACGACTTAATTGTTTTAATTGATGAGTCAAGCTGAAAAAAATGCCGGAAAATAACAAAACACACACCAGAGCAAAACCACCAATCAACACCAGAATCAGCTGTTTTACTTCATATTCTGTCTTGATCAGATTTTGCAAATCAGAAAAATTGGGGTTCTCCATCTTGGCTAAATTAACAATCGCGCGCTGATTGATATTGTCTACATAATTGATCTGTTGTTGCAGGATAATAAAAATCATAGTGCCAAATAAAAACACCGCCCCACCACCAAACAAAAATCGCTGTTTGACACTGGTTTTATAAATCACTTGCAATGCCAATTTATAATTCAGCATAAACACCAATGTGGATAGCATCAGCAAAACCGTTGCAGTATGCGGTGACATACGCATTCCCATCCAGGTGTACGCCAGCATCAAATTTAAAAAATAACCGGACAACGCAATTGTCACCAGAAAAATCACATAGAAAATTAATGTCAGGCTAATCCAGTTTTTCCAATGTCCTTGTTGGCTTTTAACATCAGCACTGAAAAAAGTACTCAGGGATAACAAACATAAACAAGCAGAAGTCAAGGACGACATGGCACCATCCCGATGATCAAGTGAAAAACCGGTTAAGGGGATAAAGAGCCAATCCAAATAGTGATTGTCCCGGGTTAACTCCCAAAATCGTATAACAGTCAGGAGTAACACCACCAGCGATAATACTTTGGCGATGAAATGGGAACCATGAAAATTGATTAAAACAGCAACAGCAAGCAACAACACACAACTGGCGGTACCCAGCGACATCAATTTTAAAAAGTTGTTGGTATCCAACGGAAATACAGAAAATTTCCAGGCGCAGAACACAGCGATCAACAGAAAAAAAATAACAGCGATAACCAGATCAGGGAAGATTTTATTGAACAGTATTTGAGGTTTTAACATCCTGATTCTCCTTTCCAAGCTATGCCGAAATTGTGCTTAGCGTAATTCGTGCAAAAAAATCTCTGCCAGATATCGTGTTGCCGGGCCAGCTAACTCTTTATCCGCAAATGTCAAATATGTTGGCACTTCCCTGATGGAACCTGTATTAACAGGTAAATACTTTAATTTTCCAGCTGCAATATCTTCCTGAGTATAGGCATCCGGTAGCCAGGCGTAACCCAATCCCAAACGAATGGCGTCAAGCGAGGTTTTGATGTGACTGACCGTCCATCGTTGTTCTGCTTCCTGCCAACCTTCAGAATGTCTTCGATATTGACCTGAATCGCGCACAATAATTTGTCGATGTTGCTTCAAATCATGATGGTCGATATTCCTTCCCAATTGCTGCAAGGGATGATCAGGGCTGGACACTCCCCGCATGGTGACTGTCATTAATTTTTCGCCCATAAAACCAATAGGCACACGACCGCCTATAGCCAGATCTACTTGTCGTTGCAGTAAGGCATCTTCTGTACCGCTCAAAACCGATTCATAAATTTCTACGCGGGTTTGTGGATAGGTCCGGCTAAAAATAGAAAGGCATTGCAAAATTTTCACTGGCGGAATAATCAAATCTGCCGCAACCTGAATTTGTGACTCCACCTGCTGACTTAATACTGCCGCTTTTTCAAGCCTGTCTGCCTGCTCCAATAATTCCTTTGCCTTGCGATATAAAAATTCACCGGCCGGAGACGGAACGGCTTTCCTTCCCTGAATTTGAAATACTTTTATATTCAGGGACTGCTCCAATTGTGTGATGGCATAGGAAACAGTCGATTGGCTTTTGTCCAAAAGCTCTGCTGCTTTTGCATAGCCACCTGCATCTACCACCGCAATTAATGTACGCCACTGCTCCAAAGTCACCTTATGTTCGTTAACCACTGATGACACAGCTGAAGATTTTGATGACATAAAGACGCATCCAATATTTCGATTGTTATCCCTCAACTATGTCTGTTTATTTTTCAGTGGTCAAAGGATTTAATGCCTGTACACCCAAGAGGAGGAACAACAAGATGAAACGTGAACTCGAACGAATTATTGCAAGCCAGGCAACCAGTGACGGGGCTGGTGTAAAAATCAAACGCAGCATCGGTCAGCATCAGCAAACCAGGGTCGATCCCTTTTTAATGCTGGATGAATTCGGCAGTGAATCCGCGAATGATTATATTGCCGGTTTTCCTCCGCATCCGCACCGTGGCTTTGAAACAGTTACCTATATGCTGGAAGGGCATATGCTGCATGAGGATCACATGGGCAATAAAGGACATTTAAAAAGTGGTGACGTGCAATGGATGACTGCCGGAAAAGGTATTATTCATTCGGAAATGCCGCAGCAGGAATCCGGATTAATGCGCGGGTTCCAGCTTTGGATTAATCTTCCAGCAGTGGAAAAAATGAAACCTGCTTATTATCGTGATATCACCAGTAACGACATTCCAATCGTTAATTTACCTGATGGCGGTTCAATTAAAGTCATAGCAAATCAAGCAAAGATTCTTGATCAGGTTATTAGCGGCCCGATTCAGGGGCTGTCAACCGAAGCGATTTATTGGGACATCCAATTACCGCAAGGCAAAAAATTTGAGCATGCGTTACCGGATTATCATCACTCGGTTATTTATGTTTACGAAGGTTCAGTTGCGATAGGCGATACAAAACGCAAACTGGAAAAAGGCAATGCGGGAATTCTGGGCAAAGGTGACGAACTCAGTATCTCCGCTATCGAAGATGGCACAAGATTTTTGGTTTTATCAGGAAAGCCTTTAAAAGAAACCGTGGCACAATATGGGCCGTTTGTAATGAATACCAGTGATGAGATAGAGCAGGCTATTCGCGATTATCGTGCAGGTACACTGACGAATTAATTGCGGCCAAAAAAATCCCTCAATGAATGAGGGATTTTTTTGTTTATTCAGCTTAACACGCCTGAGCTTCGGCAAATTTGGCCGTTGAACTTTTTGCGCCCATTCCATATTTGTAACCAACCAATCCATTTTTTGCTTTGGCAAATTCCTCTGCTACAGCTAACGCAGCACAATTGATGATATCCAGATTGCCAGCAAATTTAGGCAAATAATCACCGGCACCTTCGACACTGATTACCAATGTAACTTGTCCTGCACTGGCAAATGGAACTACTTCCAAATGATAACCAGGCACATAAGATTGTATTTGCCCTATCATCTGGTGAATTTCCTTGATCACTTTATGCATATCGACTTTGGATTCATCACGCACATGCGCCGTGATATTGGTAAACATTTTTGTAGTGGTATTGATATTGTCAACAATCAAATCAACATCAAACTCTTTTACATCAGTATATTTTGCCAAACCGGATTTGGTATTGCGGTAGTACTCATCGATATTGGCCAAAGTGCCAGGACCAATGGATTCCGAAGAAACCCGCGAGACTACTTCAATTTTTTCAATTCCGGTAATAGTTTTGGAGAGTACATAAGCAAGAGGAATTGATGCTTGTCCACCACAGGAAATCATACTGATGTTGTCATTTTCATAGACTTCATCAAGACCTATGGCAGGAACACAACATTCGCCAATTTGTGACGGAGTCATGTCTATCGCCAAAATTCCCAAGCCCTGAAGTATTAATGCATGTTCAACATGACAGGCAGCTGTGGTCGCATCAAAAACCAAATCGCAACCAAGGCCGGTTTGTGTAAATGCAATAATTCCCTGATCGGAGAGAGGAACATCAAGCTTGGCAGCAAACTGCATACCTTCTGAATCATAATTTCGCCCTGCGAACATAACACATTCCAGATAAGGTGACCGCAACACCTTAACCAGTAAGTCAGTACCAATTTTTCCGGTACCTAATATGCCCACATTTATTTTGCGAATAGTTTTTTTAACATCCTTATCAGTTGTCTTACTTTTAATAACGTCGATAAGCGAATTAATGTACAACATAATTTACATCCTTCACGAATTAAACATTAAGTTTCGATCTTATTATGCTGATGTTATTTTTCAGTTTAGTTTAAGATTTCACAACGCACAGGCGCTGCATACGACTAAAAATTAAATTCGAGAATCGAGTCTCAAAAAATTATCATTCAGACGAGTTTAACGCCAACTTTGTGCACACTTACTACTGTGCTAGAATTGAGCCATCCACACTATCTGCTTTTAGGAGCACTAAATGGTTAAACAACCGAAGAGCTATTTCGAAGCAATTCTAGGGATTAATGCGCCATGGGCTATTCAAGACATTATCATTGATGACAATAACAGAACAATTGATATTGAAGTTGCGCCCACCTCTGAAAAATCTATGTTTTCTTTTCTCAGCAAAGATTCCGAAACAATCAACAATCAAATCAAAAGACGATGGGCTCATGTGAATGTGGGGCATTATTCATGTCATATCAATTCAACACACAGCCATAAAGCTGATCAGGATTTGAGTTTGTCTCAAAGCACTTTGTTGCAACCACAATTTATTGGCGATATTCATTCCAATTACACTCACTTGCTTAGACAACAAGTATCTTTGGCAAAATTACGCGGCCTGGATTCAACAGCGATTGCATCCATGTTTAAAATTGAACCCGGGCTTGTCGATAAAATAGTGGAAGAAGTTGCAAAATTTCCGGAAAGTATTCAATTGGCCTGCTGTCTGCCGACAGAAGTAGACACTATTTGGGAAAAAATTCTTACCGATAAAGTCTTGTTAAAGACACAGGTAGTGCCGTTAAAGTTGTTGTTATCCAAACTTAAACTTTCCAGTGCAGATGATAAAAATCAACAGGGCCTTAAAGATTCTGTGCTTTCCCTGCGTAAATTTTTTATTGCACAAGCCAAATTGCTCGACAATGAATATTGTCAGGTTTGTGGCATAACCAACAAACGACAGTTAATTGATGAACGCCAATCCAATGTAACCAAACTGCTGTTGCCAAGTCTCAAAAACAGTATTTGGTTAAAAATGATCACTGGCAAAATAAACCTGAATTCTGCCAACGTCTCTTTCAATTTGTTTCTGACACGATTACGGCATGCATTTCAAAATAGCAGGGATAATAACTCCCGTCTTAATGCTCTGAATTCATTGCGTGAGTTTTTCAAGAAAAATGCGCGTCAACTGAAACCGGAACTTATTCAGATCAACAAGATGATGAATGCTCCGGAAGACACACAATATTCTCTGCCGGATGAACAACATAAAGTCTGGCGTCGAATTTTGAAAGAAGACGGCTTTATGCCTACTGCACACGTAGCCTACAAACTGCTGTTAGCTAACCTGCGTTCACAGGTTCTGATGAACCCTGATCCTGTAATAGAACTGAATGCTGTGCGTCGCATTCGGGATTTCCTCAATCACAACCAAAAAACCATGCAATCTGAATTCCGCATGGTATTGAAAACTGCATACGCAGGTTAATACGAATTTTACAATTACATTAATTGACTGAAGGAAAACTTTATGAGATCGGACAATGAAATTGCTATTACCCGGGAATTACTCACTCGCGATCAATTAGTCGATAAGATTAAACGCGGTGAATATCTGATGATTGCGGCCGATGAAAGCATGCTCAAAGATTTACCCTCCGGCAATTGGATCGCTGGAACCATTCCTTATTTCATGACCACAGAAGGTGGAGTTTCCGATAAAAATAAAATTTTTGTTCATACTATTGAAGGTGTGTCACCCAGCAAAGCGCCACGTATTTCCATTTACGATGTCAATTCAATTTCGCGAATTGCCCAGGAAACACCGGAACATGGATTTACATTGGTGATACTGCCTGCCCTTTCTGAAATTCATTTGTCTTACGCCAAAAATGCACCCGATTATCCCAATATGTACTTCTCACCCATCATCGGATGGATTGCCGGAATTCATTTGGGTGATTTAGGCAAAATGACACCCAAAGTAGGATTTGGGCCTGCGAATGGAATGCTGGCAGACAATCAGGTTGTTGCCATGCACGTACCGGTTCCGGAAAATCAATTAGCCAATATCAATACAGTCAATTTATTTAGTCAGGGTGACGGCCCTGCATTTACTTTTGCAGAAACCGGTTTTCATGTTGCGCAATGCAACATTGACGGCAAACCAACTAATTTAGCGGAATACATCAAAACCAATAATATTGATACACGCTTACCACTGGTAGCCAATTATTGCGGTGTCATGATTAATGTCAGCATCCAACAAGTGAATGATGATTCGGTCAATCTCTATGCACCGGTTTTTGCCGATGTGGTTTATCGTTTTGCAAAACCGGTAGAAAACTATATTGATAGCTTCAATAAAAACTTGCCCAAAGCAGATAGCGACAAAATCGCCTTTTCCTGCAATTGCATATTGAATTATCTTTATTCAGAACTTGAAGGTAAAAAAACCGGCAGCATCACCGGCCCTATAACCTTCGGAGAAGTGGCATATCAATTGATGAACCAAACCCTGGTTTATTTAACTTTAACAAGCACCACACGTTAAACCGGAAAGTTCATATCAAAAGGGAGGCGAAGTCTCCCTGCTATTTTCCGTATGCCTGAATGTACTGCTGTAACTTTTTTTCATTTTGTTGCACAAACTGAATATCAGTGTCAGGCACTGCTAAAATCGCCACATCCATTTTTTCCTGTAATTGCTTAATTTGATCAGTTGTTAATCCTTCCTGATCTTTTTTCGAAAAATACGCCGCAATCGCATTACCAAGCTTCGTGCTGAAACGGCGAAATTCGCCCGGTGATTTCCATCCATATTTTTGCACTATACGGTTGGCAACATCCAGTTGTTGTTTTCGTAACAAAAGTTGTTCTATTTTTTGATCCTGCTCCTGTGCTGATAATGCATCAAATTGTTTCAAGTCTTCATCCGTTAGATGAGTTGAATCAATCAACTCCATAATTACAGCCATTTCAGCTGCAGACTTCATCCAGCGATCCAGGGATTGCTGATTGAGTGTTTTATTATCCGGCAGAAATTGTGCTGCTGCCGAAAAAGCGAAACAACACAAACACAGAAAAATTAAATAACGCATAGGACTAATTCGCCAGCTTTAAAATAAAACCAGTCGCCAACGACCAAACCCAAAAAAAGAAAAACACTACAAACGGTGCTAACAAACCCAGATTAAGCCCTGCTACACCTTTGCCCTGATAATAAGGGTAAATAATAAATAATTGCACCATGGTTGGAATCAAAGCCAAAACGAAGCTACGCGCCAGAAGATTGGATGCAAACAAGGGCAGCAAAAACAATAATGCCCATACGCCACCCCAAACAATTCTTGGGTACATCCATTCAGGGGCAATGGATCCCTGAATCGCAACGCCCAATGAATGGGTGATACCATAACGGGTAGATAACCACATCACCAGACACATCAAAAAAGCACCAAGGGCACCGGCTCCCAAACAAGATAAAATATTTTTCATGATGATTCTCTTTGCTGAATTACGTTATTTAATTACAGATACTGACAAATTTGATCATAAGTAAATTTTATAATAGCTCTCCGCCCAATCAGCTACACTGGCTCCAGCTTTTTGGTTATCTCTTTTAGCTCATAACACCTCAGGTCACAACACTTATGTTCCGTTTTTTTGAAAGCTTGATAAATCCTTTCCCACCCGAAACCCCTGCGACACCGCCGAAATCACTTTATGCCTTTTGTCAGCATTATGCCAAAGGTGCAGGATTATTTTTATTCGCCATGGCCTTTTTTAATACATTAATTGCAATTATGGAAGTGTCCTTGTTTCAATTTCTCGGACAGTTAGTAGATTTATTGAACACCACCACACCTAATGCATTTTTAGCAGGCGACCACCAGCAACTATGGACAATGTCACTGGTGTTATTAATTGGTTTACCTGTTTGTGTGTTATTACACAGCTTATTTTTACATCAAACACTGCTGGGTAATTTTCCCATGCGCATTCGCTGGCAGGCACACCGTTATCTATTGGATCAAAGTTATCAGTTTTATCAGGACGAGTTTGCTGGCCGCATAGCAACCAAAGTTATGCAAACAGCATTGGCTGTACGCGAAACCATTATGAAATTATTGGACGTATTACTTTATGTGTTGGTGTATTTTACCGGAATTATGGTAATTGCATTTGCGTTGGATTGGCGATTGTCATTGCCATTGTTTATGTGGTTTATCAGCTATTGTGGTTTACTCTATTATTTTTTACCCAAACTAATAAAAATATCAACACGCCAAGCCGACGCTCGTTCTGATATGACCGGACGTTTAGTCGATACTTATACCAATATTTCTACTGTTAAGTTATTTTCACATTCCCATCGCGAAGCTGATTATGCACGACAAGGGATGGAGCACTTTTTAACAACTGTTCATCCACAAATGCGTTTGGCAACACAACTGGGTGTCAGTGTGTGGATAATTAATGCATTACTGATTTTTTCCATGGCAGCTATCTCCATTTGGCTTTGGACAGATTTATTAGTAACCACTGGTGCAATTGCAGCAGCCATTGGTTTGGTCATTCGCTTGAACGGTATGTCGCATTGGATTATGTGGGAAGTTTCCGCACTGTTTGAAAATATGGGTACTGTGCGCGATGGTTTAAATACATTGACCATTCCTCGCAAAGTACAAGATCAAACCAATGCATTACCACTTCAGGTTTCAAAAAGTGCTATCGAATTCAAACAAGTAAAATTCAACTATGGCAAAGAATCCGGGCTGTTTAATGATTTCAATCTAGACATAAAAGCGGGTGAAAAAATTGGTCTGGTTGGCCGATCAGGTGCTGGCAAATCCACACTGGTGAATTTGTTATTGCGTTTTTATGATGTTGAAAGCGGGTCGATTTCAATTGATGGCAATAATATTGCCCAAGTACAACAAGAAAGTCTGCGCGCGCAAATTGGCATGGTAACGCAGGACACCTCTTTATTGCATAGATCAATTCGCGACAATTTATTGTACGGTCGTCCCGGAGCAACTGAAGACGAAATGATTCAAGCTGCAAAACTGGCCGAGGCACATGAATTTATTTTAGGTCTTTGTGATAATCAAGGACGCAAGGGATACGATGCTCATGTTGGTGAGCGCGGCGTAAAATTATCCGGTGGCCAACGTCAACGCATCGCGATTGCCCGTGTATTAATTAAAAACGCCCCCATTTTAATTTTGGATGAAGCAACCTCTGCACTGGATTCAGAAGTTGAAGCTGCCATTCAATCACATTTAAGCCAACTCATGCAGGGAAAAACGGTGATCGCAATTGCCCATCGCCTTTCCACCATTGCCGCTATGGATAAATTAATCGTACTGGACAAAGGTCAGATTATTGAGCAAGGCACTCACAACGAATTAATTGCACTGGGTGGCATTTATGCACAACTTTGGGCACACCAGTCAGGTGGATTTTTAGGTGAGTTTTAAGTTCAACTCAACAACACATTAGCGTAACGTGTATGCAAATCCTGATCTGGAAAATAAATGTGATAGGTGTTAATCACAATTAACGTTGCCAATAAAATGCTGCTTAATTTGATAATCCAGTTTTGTTTTCTTAGCCAAAGCAAAATCAGCATGGCGAATAATGCGGGTAGAAAAAGGATTAAGGCGGATAGGATGACTTGCATTTTTTGATTCTCGATTGGAAATAATTTCACCCCACCCTAACCCTCCCCTTGGCAAGCGGAGGGGACTGGCTCCTCCCTTTGAAAAAGGGAGGCGGGGGAGGGATTTAAGATG
>CAMLML010000060.1 GCA_946481095.1 uncultured Cellvibrio sp. | reverse complement strand
CTCGGGATATTTGGGTTGCAAGATTGGTGAAAGCGTTTGATACAAACAACTGCGAGGTGACCGGGTCGCGACTAACGAGTCGGCAAAACCCTGTGTCATTACTGAAGTCCAGAGAGGTATAACATCTTTCAAGAATGTTTGAATATCCAGCCTTTGAAACTCCATCAGTGATTTCAATATCAAAATAATCTACCGCAAGACTCAGCTGGGTCGAATCACTGATTTCGGGTTCCAATACAATACCGTAGGTAAGATTGTCCGAAGTTTCAGCAAATAATCCCGTTTCACCTCCGCCCAGGCTGAAAACGGTAATTCCACGGTTTGCCTGGAATTGAGGTTGGCCCGGTAACTCTGCTGTGCAGTTGGCAACCAAATTCGGATTGTTTTTGTTTCCGTATTCATTACAAGGATCATTGGTAGCGGATTGAAACCCGGTGGTGGAGCCTTGGAATTGTTCCGACAAGGCGGGTGCCCGGAAGGAGGTTCCCTGGGTGCCTCGAAAAGAAATCCATTGAACGGGCGAGTAAATAATTCCAGCTTTGTAAGTGGTATCAGAACCGTAAGAATCATATTCGGTATAGCGAACCGAAGTATTAATATTCAGTTTTTCTGCAAAAGCTATATCAGCCAGTACAGGAACTTGTAATTCACCGTAAACTTCCGTTACCTCATCTTTTCCTGCTGTTATGGCACTGCTGGTAAAATTGTATAAATTTCCATTAATACTATTAGCGTCTGGAATATCGTTAATTTTTTGTTTTCTGTGCTCAAGACCCAGTGCAGTTTGAACTTGCCCCGCCGGTAAAGTGAGAACCGGGCCGTCCAATATAACGCTGTAGACGGCTTCATAGAATTTGGTTGATCCGACTACGTCGCGAAAAATATATTCTCTAAAATCCTCAGGTAAATCACCACCGATAACGTCAGCGGTCAACATTGGAAATGGGATACATTTTTCATTGCTATTGGTAAGGTTGATATTACAAGTTAATCCATTCCGTACGAGATTTGGATTAACATTTGGTGTAGCGGTGACGACATTGCTGGCGTTGGTTATTTTATCTATCAGGAATGATTCGATTGAATATTCGCCCTTACTTTTTGCATAACTAAAATAAGCGTCGTAACGCCATTCTGGAATAAATTCCAGATCGCCCTTGATGCCAATCGTCGGTTTGTAGTAATCAATATTTTGCTCGCTGTGATCATTTCCAAAGCCGATAAATGCTCTGACACCAACTCGTGATCCCTCACTGGTTCCCTGATCGGCTCCAAAATTTCCGAACGCTAAATTCGAGGGAATGACAGGGCTACCGCGACGATAATCCAAACTAAGTTGGCGATAGCCGGTTTGGGATGATTCCCGTCGTGATGCCAGGAATTCTGCGTAGAGTTTTGCGTCGCCCAATGCGTTTAATTTGTAAGTGCTTTGAACGAAGCCGTTATAATTTGTGGTGGGTGAAATCAAATTTTCACGAAGCATATCGTATTCAAATGTATCGCGAACATTGATGTTGTTAGAGCCTCCACCAACACCCTCAAAGCCAACAAGTCCGGTCGTAATATCGGCATTAGGTCTGAATCGATTAAAAGTAGTTCCGCTGGATCCTGGTGCGCCGACAACCGGAGATGTGAGTCCGAGCGTCAGATAATTAGTTGCCGTAATCGATTGGGTCCCAATGGTATTGATGGTGACGCCGTTCGAGCCAGTGCCTGAGATGGTGTAGCATTTGGATTTACCGGTTACCGGGTCGATAAAATCAGCGGACTCTCCAGTGTCAGGATCGCGGAATAAATCCTGATTGCATCGAGTCCAGTCACGGTGCTGCAGATTAAGTTCTTTTCGCTCGTAAATTTCAAATGAACCCGAAATAGAGAAATCTTCTTCTGACATACCGCCCGAAATAGATAACCTGGTTTGCTCACCTTCGCCTTCAGTTGGATCGTTGAAATCTCCTTCAATAGTGAATCCATCGAGATCGTTTCGGGTTACGACATTGATGACCCCACTGATGGCGTCTGATCCATAAATCGACGATGCGCCATCTTTGAGTACTTCAATTCGATCTACCAATGCATTGGGTAGAACATTAAGGTCTGAAGAAACAAGTTCACCGCGAGTACCGCCAGGGGCTAATCTGCGACCATTAATGAGCACCAATGTGCGAGATGCACCCAAACCGCGCAATGAAATAGTATTTGCTCCGGGGCCGCCGGCTGTCACGTAGCCGCCAAAGGCGTTGTTAATTTGCGCACCGCCCCCTGTTACTCCGACTCCCTGTAGCAAATCTGCAGGTGTGTTTAAACCCGATTCAGAAATGAGTTCGCGGCTGTAGGTTTTAACTGGAGAAATGGTTTTGTAATCAGTTTGACGAATAAGTGATCCGACAACTACTAATTCCTCGACGTCTTCCTTGAGTTCTTCAGCAATCGCACAGGGTAAATTAAAACAAAAACTTAATACTCCTGTTGTAATAACCAGTTTATTTTTGCGGAGCCAGGTGGGTGGATTGATATTAATTGACTTCATGGAAACTCCTACACTTTGTTCGATCAAATAGTCAGCTGTGTTTTCCATAGTCTTTCAGGTATTGGCTTCCCTGATGGCTGTGCTTATTTTGACAAGCAAATTCTCTGCCTAAGAAAAATATTATTTTTATGAACTGGTGTAGAGTGAAATTTAGAAAAGAAAAATAAACAAACGAATGGATATTTTTGCGTCAATACTGTTTTTTTGCTGGTTGATAAAAAATCAATTGGAGACTTATGCAAAATATTCCGGATGCTGTTTCGGGATTAATTCCAAAATCGCGAAAACTTCCTGTAAGTGGACACTCATCGCAGCAGCGGCTTTATCGGGGGAGCCGGATTTGATGGCTTTGATTATAGCGGTGTGTTGATTCAGTATGCGTTTGTATTGGCCGCTGATGTGCAAACTTAAATTTCGAACCCTGTCCATGTGCGCTTTTTCGGCTTCGATTAATTCGGCAGTGCGGAAATGGTTGGTTAATATGGCAAGTGATTGGTGAAAATCGTCATCGAGATTTTGAAATGCCAGCGAGTCATCATCGGCTGCTGCTATTTTTTGATCATCAATAATTTTTTCGCATTTGCTGACAACCTGATCGCGCAACTCCTGTTCGGCTCCTGCCAAATGGCTCACTACAGCAATTTCCAGTGCTTCGCGAATAAATTGTGCTTCGTATATTTTGCTCATGCAGAGTTTGGTTACATAGGTGCCGCGCTGGGGGAGCACTTCAACGAATCCCCGGTTGGATAATTTGATCAGGGCTTCGCGCACCGGAGTTCGGCTTACACCAAATTGCTGTGCCAGAGCGGTTTCGGAAATCAGTTGGCCGGGTTGTAATTCCATGCTGACAATGGAATCGCGAACGAAGCCGAAAATTTGACTGGCAGCAGGGCGGTCAAAAGATAATTCCTTGCCTTCAATTTTTAAAGCGATAGTCGAGGGTTTGGTCACGTGTATTCCTTGGGAGAAGCTCCGCTCAAGTTCTTTCAATGCATGGTTGTAGCTTGTGGCTGCGGCTATAGTATCGTAAATTTTTATCAGGTTTAACTTTTGTGTGTGATGCATTCAATCAGTTGTGTTAAGTACAGTAATGGCGCATTGTTTTGCCTACTTGAAGAAATACAAAGAAAAAACCCGCTTTTTAGGCGGGCTGAAAGGGTGGAGCTCTGACATTAGAATGAAGCGCGTAAACCCAAAGTGATAATCATACCCGGGTCATAGTAAGTGAAGGTTGCTGAGTCGTACTCAAAAGTAGTTCTCAGTGGCTCACCGGTTAAGTTGGAAATATTCAAGCTGATTTGTGGCTCTCCCATCATTTTTTCAAAGCCATAACTGGCAGAAAGATCCAGCTGTCCACGAGCATCGGCTTTCAATTGCGCAAATGGAATGCCATTTTGACCTGGGCCAGAAATATATTGCTCATCATTCCAGACATAAGTTAAGCGTAATGAAGCGCCATAATTTTCCCAGTAAGTGGTGATGTTATACGTTTCAGGTGATACACCTATCGCTTGAGCGGGTGCTCCTGTGCCTTCACCTCTTTGGTAGATCTTGGTGTAGTTGGCATTGAAGCCCAAACCCTGGAATACCATGTCCAAAGGTTGTACCCAAGTGATTTCAGCCCCTTCAATTTCCAGATTTCCTGGCGCATTTACCTGTTGGTTAACGGTCACTGTTGCAATGTTGGGCCCGCCACGACTGTCAATGGCACCTCTTTGAAGATCGCTCAGATCTGCATAAGGAACTCCCAAATCCAGAAATGGAATGGTGTTGGTGCCTGTTACAGTGAAGCCTGTCATTTGTTTATCAAACAGGGTCAAACCTATGTAACCTTCATCACCGGTATACCATTCACCACCAATATCAACGTTGGTTGAAAGATAGGGGGACAGGTTTGGGTTACCTTGCGAAGCGGTTTGTGCAGATGGATCACCGAAACTGGTTGCAGGAAGCATCGCACTTGGGTTGGGACGAGTCATGGACCGTGAAGCCGAGAAGCGAAGTTTGACATCATCAGTAAGGTTCAATGTAGTGTTCAATGATGGCAGGAATACATCATATTTTGATTCCAATTCCTGATAACGGCGAATACCACCAATAGTCACCGGGCCAGAAATTAGCTGATCGGTTTCAGCGTAACGGCCACCCAGGTTGAAACGCATTTCCCGGTCGGCAATTTCAGTGGTTGTGTTGAACTCCAAATAAATGCCTTGAGTATCTTCATCCACTATACCGGTGCTGGCCCCCGTTGCGGCACCGTTACCTTCGGGGGCATTTTTGGAAAGGTTGTAATAGTCGGTGGCAGCAAAGAAACTCTTGTAGTCAACATCAATGAAACCATAAGGGCCTGGTTTCAGATAAGACGCCAGCTCGCTTTGCGGAACAGCAGAGTTTGGATTCAAACCGTTACAAGCAGCGCGTCCGGTTGTGGGCGAATTGCCGTCGGCATCCAGACCATTACGACACACGACGTCTTCCCAGCGACCCGAGTTGTCGTAACCCCGAATTGCACGCTTTATTGTGTCACTGGCAACACCGACTTTGATGTTGTTGGTGTCATCACCAAAACGGTAATCCAGATGGAATCCGTCGGTTTCAGTTTCACGTTCTTCGTTTTGGATGTTCACACGACCACCCGCCCAGGTCCAACCTGCATTGGGATCATTCAGATTCAATGTGGTTTCAAACTTGGGTACATCACCGTTATTGGTGTAATTGACGGCGGTTATTGGTGTGTTGATCAGTATTGTTGGTGCTTCACGACGCCAATCGCTGCGGCTGGAATTCAATTGAACATCGACTGTGTGGTAATCGCCGAATTCAAAATGTGCGCCTGGGTTAACGTTGTAAAAATCCAGATCTTCAGTGTAAGGGCGAGCTTCCAGGAAGAATTGGGCGTTAGCAAAAGTAGCTGAACGCACTACGTTGTCACTATCCAATACCATGTTCAATGGAATGGCGTTACCGAAGCGACCCACAAAGTTCATGTCCAGACGATTGAAGTCTTTGGTTTGATCAGTCGCGATCACATCCAAATAAAATTGCATGCTGTCGCTGGGGCGATATTCAAAGGACACCAGACCCGACACGCGATCCTGTTCACCATCCATATAAGCCGGGCGACCCAAACGGGGAATCAAGGCTTCGGAGATCTGGGTGATGTTTAAGCCGGGGTTGTTATTCAGCAAAAAGGCTTGGTCGATGATAGTGCCCGCAGTCAAACCCGCACCTGCACCCGCTGGCACTACGCCGTAACCAAAGTTAGGGCTGTTGGCGTCCTGAACCAAACCAGCGATATTCCAGTTATTGCCGCCAGATGGGTTACATCCACCGGTGGTTGCCTGGGTTTGGGTACCGGTTGGAGTGGTGCCACAAATTCTGTGAGATGTGTTGATATTGGTCCAACCAATAGTTTCAAAACCTTCAGTGGTCAGTTGGCGATTGTAAAGTGCTACACCACCCAGTACACCGAAGGTGTCATTGGTCCAGCTTGCCAGAGCAGAGAGTTTCGGGCTGGTCTCTTTGTTGACTTCGGTATAAATGCCCTGAACGTTAACGGCTGAGTTGAAGCCGCCTTCGTTGTTATCAAACGGGCGAGCGTTACGGATATTCACCACACCCGCCGCGCCACCTTCCAGTTGACCTGCTGTTGGTGTCTTCTGCACATCAAAACGAGTGAAGAGTTCAGTCGGGAAGAGGTTCAGGTCGATTTCACGGTTTTGGTTTTGCGAGTCAACACTACCGGCTGAGGCCACCGCAATTTGTGATCCGTTCAAGGTGACCTTCGTAAAGCTGGTACCCAAACCACGAATCGAGACGTTGGTGCCATCACCAAACACGTCGCGGCTGATCTGAATACCGGGCATGCGGTTGATGGCTTCAGCAATGTTGGTATCAGCAAACTTACCAATGTCTTCAGCAAATACTGATTCAACCAAAGCAGTCGATTCACGTTTTGCGTTGGTGGCACTTTGCAAGCTGCCTTTATAGCCAGTGACAACAATTTCTTCCTCTGCAAGGTCGTCTTGTGCATAAACCATTGAAGAAGCCACGGCGAGGCTTAGTAAACTAATTTTAAATAGAGGGGTGTACGTTGGATTCATATAAAAGTCCTGTGCTGATTATTTATTCTTGGCATTTGCGAGTAGTTTTAACTGCCTGCAAATGACTTGTGTTATGCATATCGGTACCCAAGTACACTTGTATACATGTGTACTTATAGGATGCTATTGCTTGTGCATTGGCACGTCAAGCAGGAATCATTCGAAGGCTCCATTCTTTTTGGCTATCCATTGATAGCGATCCTAAAAAGCAGCAGATGGTTTGAGTCGGTACTAATCGGTAGAATGCCAGTCCCTGCCAGATGCGATGTTAATAGCCGATGATTCCTGCCATAAACCATACTTCACCCATCCAGACCCTGTATTTGCGTTTTATGCAAACCTTGCCCGGGCGTGGATTTAAGGGGGATGTTAGCCCTGACTATGCCAACCGAACCGTGTTGGCGACTGACAACTCTATTTATCAAGTATTGCCCCAGGGTGTGTTGTATCCGCGTGATACGGACGACCTGCAAATTCTGGTGCGTCTGAGTCAGGAAGTTGAATTTCAATCCATTGTGTTGAGCGCACGCGGTGGCGGAACCGGTACTAACGGGCAATCGCTAACCGATGGTTTGGTGGTGGACACCTCCAAACATATGAACAAAATTCTGGAAATCAACACTGAAGAAAAGTGGGCACGTGTACAGTGCGGTGTTGTTAAAGATCAACTCAACGCAGCGATTAAACCTCACGGACTTTTTTTTGCGCCGGAACTTTCAACCAGCAATCGGGCCACGATTGGCGGCATGATTAATACTGATGCCTCCGGGCAAGGTTCTTGTCGTTACGGCAAAACGCGCGATCATGTTCTCGAATTAAAAACCGTTTTATTGGATGGCAGTGAATGGATATCACATTCCATATCTGATGAGATGCTCACAGAGATTCAATCGCAGGATAATTTAATCGGCAAAATCCATCGCGAAATTGATTCCATTCAAAAACAACACAAAGATTTAATTCAGGCGAAATTTCCAAAATTAAATCGCTGTTTGACGGGTTACGATTTAGCGCATATTCGCGACGAACAAAATCGTTTTAATCTGAATAATATCTTGTGTGGCAGCGAAGGTACCCTGGGTTTTATTACTGAAGCCAAAATCAATTTGTTGTCTATTCCGAAAGTCAGTGCGTTGATCAGCGTGAATTATCGTGATTTTAACGCGGCACTGCGCGATGCAACCGAGTTAATGAAGGCCAATCCGACTTCCATCGAAACGGTTGATTCAAAAGTATTGAATCTGGCGATGAATGATAGTGTTTGGCACAGTGTTGCTGAATTTTTTCCGGCACCTGCCTCAGGTGAAAAAATTCAGGGAATCAATTTGGTTGAGTACACGGCGGATGACAATGAAACTCTGCGCGCTGAGATCAAACTGCTAACAGATTTATTAGATCAACCTGCTGTAAACGGTCGCATCAATTATTCAATTGCCTGGGGTAGCGATGCTGTCAATAAAATTTGGGGCATGCGTAAAAAAGCAGTCGGTCTATTAGGCAACGTTGAGGGCGAAATTCGCCCGGTGCCTTTTGTCGAAGATACGGCAGTACCACCGGAAAATCTCGCCGATTTTATTGTGGAATTTCGACAAGTCCTGGATGAATATAAACTCACCTATGGCATGTTCGGTCATGTGGATGCGGGGGTGTTACACGTTCGCCCTGCGTTAAATATGAAAGACCCTGAACAAGAAAAAATGGTGCGCATTATTACTGATAGAGTGGTTGCACTGACACAAAAATATAATGGATTGTTATGGGGTGAACACGGCAAAGGTGTGCGTTCGGAATATGCTCCGGCATTTTTTGGTGAGTTGTATCCGCAAATTCAAAAAATCAAATCTGTATTTGATCCGCGCAATCAATTAAATCCCGGGAAAATTGCCACACCTGCTGCCGATATTCCTTTATTAAAAATTGATCAAGTAGCTACGCGTGGGCAAATGGATCGAACAATTCCGGTACAAGTCTGGGAAAATTATCAGGAGGCTGTGCATTGCAATGGTAATGGGCTTTGCTACAACTGGAATCCCAACGACGCAATGTGCCCATCCTGGAAGGCAACACGTGAGCGCACGCATTCACCCAAGGGGCGTGCATCGTTAATGCGTGAATGGTTAAAACAATTAAGTGATCGTGGTGTTGATCCGCTCAAGGTGTCACAAAAAATCAGGGAATCTTCGTTTATTTCAGGTTTACCGCGCCGGATTATTAACACCGTTAACAAACGTCGTGGAGAATATGATTTTTCCCACGAAGTGAATCGATCCATGCAAGCGTGTCTCGCTTGTAAATCCTGTGTAGGGCAATGCCCGATTAAAGTAGACGTACCTGATTTTCGTGCAAAATTTCTCGAACTTTATTACGGACGTTATCTGCGACCAATAAAAGATTATTTTGTCGGCGGTTTGGAAATGCTTTTACCCTGGTTGGCTAAAGCACCCTGGCTTTATAATGTCATGATGAAGCCGCAATGGGTAAAAAAAATCATGGCGCGTTACGTGGGCATGGTTGATAGCCCCTTGTTAACCGGCATCAATTTACAGCAGGCTGCAAAAAAATTATCTATTCCCTATGCCACGTTGGAAGTAATTGCCAAACTTTCCGAAGATGAAAAATCACGTGCCGTTATTGTAGTTCAGGACGCTTTTACCAGTTATTTCGAAACAAAAGTAGTGGTGGATATTTTAACGTTTCTGAAAAAAATGAATTTTGTCCCATTGCTTGCGCCTTTCAAACCTAATGGCAAGGCTTTACATGTACATGGCTTTTTGCACAGGTTTAATCAAACAGCTGACGCCAATGCGACTTATCTGAATGGTTTGGCGAGTGCAGGGATTCCCTTGGTAGGTGTTGATCCCGCGATGACATTAACCTATCGTGCCGAGTATAAAAAAATACTGGGCGATGTGGCACCAAAAGTGATGTTAATTCAGGAATGGTTAGTCAAACACAGTTTGCACTTACAACAGCAAATAAAATCGGCTAATCCAATACAATTGGCAGATCCAAAAGAATTCTTTTTGTTGGCTCATTGCACAGAAAAAACCTATGTGGTGAATTCAACAAAAGAGTGGCAACAGGTTTTTGGTTATGTTGGACAAAAATTGTCCGTGATAGAGGCTGGCTGTTGCGGCATGTCAGGTACCTTTGGTCATGAAACAGAAAATCTTGAAACTTCAAAATCACTTTATACAATGTCCTGGCAAAAAATTATGGCCGCTAAACCTGCCGGTCGATTTATGGCAACAGGTTATTCCTGTCGCAGCCAGGTTAAACGTATAGAAAACCGGGAATTACCCCATCCACTTCAAATTTTATTACAACAGATCAGTGAATAAAGATTATGAAAATACTGTCATCGCTTTTCGGTAAAAAAAACAAACCGCAAATTCTCAAGGAAGCTGCTCCGGTAGTCGTGCCGGTTAAACCCCCAAAGCCTGTGATTACATTGGATGAAGTCAATCAGGCGGGTGATGAACTGACTTTATTAAAATTAGCCAGCGATGGTGCCACTACGCAAGTGCGGCAAGCCGCTGCTGAAAAAATTCAATCGCGCGAAATTTTGGAATCTTTATCAAAAGTTGCAAAACAAAAAGATAAGAATGTTTTCAAAATTGTAAAAACAAAATTGGATGCATTTAAGGCCGTTGATCAACAGCAGGCAGAAATGGAACAGTTTGCCAAACGCATCAGTGAAAAAATGGAAAAACATTCGCACCTTGATGCTGACGTGATGTTTAAAGCTAAATTATCCGTGTTGCAACAGGAGTGGCAACAGGTTAAATCAGTCAGTGATTCCACTCGTCTCGTTTATGAAAAAGCGCTTGCAGTTTGTGAAGCAAAAATTCAGGCAAAAGCGCAAGCGATTGCCGAAGATGAAGAAAAAGAACTGCTGGATGCGCAGGCTGTTACTTTGGCAGAAGCCAGTGTTGAAGATCTTAAAAAAATCGCAGCCCAGGCTTTGGTTGTTCCGGAGTGGACTCATGATTTATTCCTTGAATATGAGGCCAAAATTCAGGAGTTAAGTAATGCTATGCGATTGGCAATGGTTCGCAATTTGCCGCTCGAATATTTGGTTAAATCTTTCGAGCAGCGCAAGCAACAATTGCTTAATCTGCTGGATCAACTTAAAACTTCAGGTAGTGCACAAAGTCTTTTATTGCAAATAAAATCCGGTGAATCAGGTGATCTGCAACGTGCAGCACAACATAAGTTCAATACATTGCTTAAATCGGCAAATGATTTTGGCGACCAGGTTGTCGGTGTGCTTGATAGTATCAATCAGGAATTTATCGAGTTTTCAAATCAACGCAAACAATCAGAACAAGCTGCTAAAGATGCCATTCGTGAAGTTAATGAATTGTTGCGTAAAGGTTTGTGGTCTGCGGATCAAGGTTTTGTGCGAAAAGCCAGAGCTATTCAAAAAGAATTAATGGGCAAACTGGAAAAATTTCCTGAGTTGCCAAAAGGATTAAAAAATAAAATGGATGAATTTGAACAAGAATTATTCAAGCTGGGCGATTGGCATGAGTTTGCTGTGACACCCAAAAAAGAGGCTTTGATTGCACAAATGCAAGCCCTGGTTGGCTCGACTATGGCGGCTGCCGACAAAGCCAGCAAAATTCATGATTTGCAAGATTCATGGAAAGAAGTCAGTAAAGGTGGTCAGCAACAGGATGATCAGTTGTGGAATGAATTCCAGCAGGCATCACAACAGGCCTATGCACCATGCAAGGAATATTTTGAGAAACAGGCTGCCGAGCGTGAATTGCATTTGCAAAAACGCCGCGAAATGGTTGCGCAATTACAAACTTATTTACAGGCTTACGATTGGACGAATGCGGTTTGGAAAGATGTAGAGCAAACATTGAAAACAGCACGTCAGGAATGGCAAACCTATTGGCCTGTGCCGCGTAAAGCTGGCAATGAATTACAAAAAGAATTTGAAGTTTTAATGGAAAATTTGTTTAACAAAATGTCCAGTGCTTATGACGCCAACAAACAACAAAAACAATCTTTGATCGAGCAGGCAAAACAATTACTTACGCACACGGATACCCGCGTTGCTTGTGATACAGTAAAACAGCTGCAAGCTAACTGGAAAAATATCGGTAAAACCTGGTTTAAAGAAGACCAATCTTTATGGAGTGAATTTCGTCAAACCTGTGATGCAGTATTTGCGCGTCGCCAGGAAGAAGCCAATGCTGTCCAAGCTGAACGTCAAGCCATACTGAATCAAGCCAGGCAATTAATTGAAGTGATGTGCGATTTGTCCAAACAGGATTTCACCGATTTGGCGGTTGTTAAAACCCAAATGGAAACTACCCAACAAAATTTTTCAGCTTTGGATTTGCCGCGAGATCAAGCAAAGAATTTGCAACAGTCTTTGCAGAATGCAGTGCAAGCGGTGAATGACAAGATTCGTCAGCATAAACAACAAGCTGAAAAAAATCGATGGCAAGTGATTTATTCTGCAGCCAAAGAATTGTGTAATTTTGAGTTATCTGTTGTTTCAGGCAGTGCCAGTGAGCAGGCGTTTGAATCCATTTCCGGTTTGATTGCAGCCAATACTGATTGGCCAAAAGCAATTCTGTCAGCTTTGCAAGCTCGTTTGGCGACAGCTAAAAATCTGACGGCAGCCGATGTTGAATTATCCAGTAAAAAATTACGTGAATTGGTATTGCGAGCCGATATTTTGGCAGGACGTGAATCGCCCGAAGATGAAAAACCGGCGCGTATGCGTTACCAGGTTCAACAAATGCAGCAAGGCTTGGGTAAGCGCGATGCCCAATTCAGTGATCTGCAACTGGAGTGGTTTGCAACACCAGCCCTGGTTGAAAATTACGATCAGTTACTACAGCGTTTTTTAAGCTAATTGAACTCAATAGTAAAAGCCGGGTCAATCAGGTTCGTGCATTAATTAAGGAATGTTGTCATGAGTAAGTTGAATGTCTTGATGTTGGCGCTGGCTTGCTGTTGTTTATCATCCTGCATAATTAAACCCAAAAAAGTCGTTGCATATGATGCAAAATGTAAAATTGAAACCAAACGCTATGAATTGACAGCTGAGCAAGTCAAAATGTTTGAGAATATGCGATGTGAAAATGATGGTTGCAGGATGCAATTTGCCAACGAGGTTATGGGTGCTGTTTTGTTAGTGCCCTTAAGCGCTATAGTGTCAGGCTCTATTGCCGTTACTGGAAATACCCTGCATTGGCTTGAAGAAAAAGGAAAGTGTTTGTAGGTCAAATGTTGTTTGAATTCTTTGCGTGAAATGGTGGTGTTTGAATCGTTTCGTCATATCTGCGAAGGTAGTTATCCCGCTTTCTTTCCTGTGTTGTATCCCGCCAATCAATTTGTGTAAATCTTTTTCGTTGTGATGCCAACAAATATTAAAGTGTTCAGTTCAACAACAGTGAGCACATAACAATGAAATTATCCCGGTCAATTTTTACTATATTACTCTGCGGATGTTGGGTTATAGCTTCCCAGAGTCTTGCCAAAGAGCCCCTGTACAAAAATCCTGATCAAGCGATTGATAAACGAGTTGATGATTTACTCAAGCGTATGACACTTGAAGAAAAAGTGGCGCAATTACAATCTGTGTGGCAACAGCGTCAGGATTTGGAAACTGATGATGGTGTTTTCAATCCTGCAAAAGCAAAAGAAATTTTAGGCAATGGTATTGGCCATCTGGTCAGACCTTCTGAAAATAAAGAAATCAAAACACCGAATAAAACACCGCTGCAAACGGTAATTTTTACTAACGCCTTGCAAAAATGGTTGGTCGATAATACGCGTTTGGGAATTCCTGCGTTGTTTCACGATGAAGCCTTGCATGGTCATGCCGGTTTGCATTCCACCAGTTTTCCGCAGGCGATTGCATTAGGCAGTTCATGGGATGCAGATTTACTTTATGAGGTAAATCGTGTGATTGCAGAAGAAACCCGCGTGCGTGGCGTGCATCAGGTGTTGTCGCCGATTATGGATGTAGCACGCGATCCCCGTTGGGGACGAATTGAAGAAACCATGGGTGAAGATCCTTATTTGATTGCTGAATTGGGTGTCGCACAGGTGAAAGGTCTTCAGGGTGACGACGGAAAAAATATTCCCTCCAATCGTGTTATTGCCACACTTAAACATTTGGCGGGGCACGGTGAACCTACCGGAGGATTAAATACTGCGCCGACACCAGTTGGCGCGCGCGGGTTAAAAGAAATCTTTCTTCCACCTTTTGAGGCTGCAGTACGTGTTGCGGGCGTGCGCAGTGTGATGGCATCTTACAATGAAGTCGATGGTATCCCGTCGCATTCAAATGTTGAGTTGCTCGATACTATTTTGCGAAAAGAATGGGGTTTTGATGGCACGATTGTCAGTGATTATTTTGCTATTGAAGAATTAAAGGATCGTCATCGTTTAACCGACTCTTTGGCGGGTGCAGCAACTCTGGCATTAACTGCCGGTGTCGATGTTGAAACGCCGAATATCAAAGCTTATGGTGAATTAACCCGGTTGGTGAGAGAGAAAAAAATCAGCGAAAAAATAATTGATCAATCCGTTGCGCGTGTATTGCGCGATAAATTTATGTTGGGACTTTTTGAAAATCCCTATGCAAAAGTTGATGGCATAGAAGAGTTTGTTGGTAATACTGAACACAGAAAGTTGGCGCAACTGGCAGCTGAAAAATCGGTGGTCTTATTAAAAAATGAAAAAAAATTATTACCACTGGATAAAAATAAAATTAAATCAATAGCCTTGATTGGGCCGCATGCAGATGAAACTTTACTGGGTGGCTATAGTGATGTACCTAAACAAACCATCAGCATATTGCAAGGGTTGCAAACATATCTGGGTGCCAATACTAAAATCAATTTTGAACGAGGAACAATTCTCACCAAATTACATTGGAAACCTTATGCAGATTCTGTTGCAGCCAATTCTTATTCAAAAGAGCGCTGGCATACCGATGAAGTGGTGTTGGCAACAGCTGTTGAAACCAAAGGCATGATTGAAAAAGCCGTTGTTGCTGCGAAAAAAAGTGATGTGGCGATTGTAGTCGTGGGTGACAACGAAGCAACTTCGCGCGAGGCTTGGGCTGAAAGCCATTTAGGTGACCGCACCAGTCTGGATTTGCTCGGCCAACAACAAGCATTGGTTGATGCTGTACTCGCAACAGGAAAACCAACAATTGTGTTATTGATTGGCGGTCGTCCGCTATCCATTACAAAAATTGCTGAAACCGCACCTGCGATTTTGCAAGGTTGGTATTTGGGACAAGAAACAGGAACGGCAGTGGCGCGTGTGTTATTTGGTGATGTGAATCCGGGAGGTAAATTGCCTGTCAGCGTACCTCGTTCTGCAGGACATTTACCGGTTTATTACAATCACAAACCTACAGCAAAGCGTGGTTATGCATTTGATAAAACCGATGCGCTCTTTCCTTTCGGTTTTGGTTTAAGTTATACCAATTTCAGTTACAGTAATTTGCAATTAAGCAAAACAAAAATCACAGCTAACCAAAGCCTCGACATCAGTGCAACCATAACCAACTCGGGTGATTATGCTGGCGAGGAAGTGGTACAGCTTTACGTGAATGATCCGGTTGCAACAGTTACACAACCGGTCAAGTTATTAAGAGGTTTTAAACGTGTCAGCTTACAACCAAAAGAATCCAAACAAGTCACATTCACTTTATCTGCCAATCAATTGGCATTTTATGATCGCCAAATGCAATATATCGTTGAGCCCGGCGCAATCAATGTGATGATTGGTTCGTCTTCGGCGGACATACGTTTACAAAATCAATTCGAAATTACCGGAAAAATTACAGATGTCAGCCAATCCAAAGTCTACTTGACAAGAGTGAACGTCAAATAAATTTACTTATTCCTGCGACGGCTCATGCCTTCGCAGGAAGGACGAGGAAAAATTGGACAAACCGGATTTGTGCAAAGATCTATGATTAATCTTCAGGGAACTCATTCAGTTCCCAATAAAGACTGAGCAAGTTGACGAGTTCTTTCATATCCTGTTTTAAAAAATAGCCTGCAACATTTAACTTATAACTGGTATTTTTATCTTCTTCTCGCGGTGATGTAGTTAATATAAAAACAACACTGTCTTTTAATTTTTCGTCCTGACGTAATTCCCTTAACATTTCTATGCCGTTCATTTTCGGCATGTTGATATCTAACAAAATAATAAATGGTTTGGGAACTTTTGTGTGATGATTCTCGCCGCGCATGATATCCAAAGCTTCCCTGCCATTGGTTGCATAATAAACCGGATTCTTAATTTCACGTTTTGCAAATACTCGCTTGAGTGACTCAACATCCACTTCGTCGTCTTCTACAACCAGTATATTCACTACTTCGCGCATATCATCTCCAAGTAATAACATCTTTTTGCCCCTTGGTTATAAAGTGTTTTTAGGCCATGAGAATTGAAATTCTGCACCTTGTCCCAAGGTAGATTTAACATTGATGATGCCGCCGGCCGCGAGGACTATTTTTCTGACTATTGCCAACCCCATCCCCCTGCCTTTATTTTTTTCTTTTGGTTGCAAGGTTTGAAACATTTCAAAAATTTTGTGATGGTACTGGGGTTCAATGCCTGGGCCATCATCGCGAACATAAAAAATATATTCGGTGTCATTTTCTTCGGCGTCAACTTCAATCAAGCCTGCAGTTTTATCGTGATGCTTAATGGCATTATTGACCAGATTAAACAACACTTGCTGCAATGGCAATTTTTTTAAAGAGAGATGCGTCAATCCATTACCAATTTTTACATTAAATCCTGGCGGTAAATCCAACATTTTGATGATCTCTTCCATCATATGTTGCCCACTTACTGAAAAATTGGGTTGGTTTTCTATTTTAGTTTCTATTCGAGCATATTCCAGCGTATCGTCCAGCATCTTATCCATCAGACGAACGCGATTACGTAATTCCTGTAAATGTTTCTTGCTCGCGGTGGGTAGTTGATCTCCGACATCTTCTTCCAGCCATGAAGAGATATTTTCTATAGCCCGTAAAGGTGATTTCAAATCATGAGCAGCAATGAAAGCAAAACGCTCCAGTTCTTCATTGGATTGCTTCATTTTTTGAGCGTTATTTTTAATGACTTCCAATACCTGTGCCAGTTTGCCAATTTCATCTTGCTTGAAGCGAATGTCAGGCATTTCGAAAATGTTGTCTCGTGTTGCTTTGTAGAGTGCATTTACCATGGCATTGAATGGATATATAACCCGGAATGCCAGTAGTCCCCAACAATAAAGACTAAGTAATATTGCCAAAATGAAAATAGCACTGCTGATAAATATTTCTTGCTGCGCTTGTGCTTCTATTTTATTGACATGCATTTGTGATGCAGCAAGAGTTTCGTCTTGCAAAATTAATAAAGAGTCAACGGCTTGAGCTGAGATACCTAACCACAGAGTAGAATCCAGCGGGTAGGATACTTCAGTTCCCGGAATAGCGGTGTCAAAAAATAAATCACTTATCTGATCAACGGTGAAAAAATATTGGGTGCGTGCTTCTTCCATTAAAGGAAATATTTTTTTCGACAATGACTTATCAAGAGAAAATTTTTGTAAAATTTCCCAGGTATACTCAATACGATTACGTAATGAAGTTAGTTCCTGATACTGAGTTTTTTCAGGACGTTTATTGGCCGATAGAATCTGGCCGATAATGGCATATTGTTTACCCGTGTATTCAGCGAGCTCCCAAACAAAATGCTCGAACATCATGTGCCGACTAATTGTGTCATCTATGTCTTGTAATGATCGTGAATATTGCAAAGTGAAATGATGAATTTCGACAATTAAGGCAGTGTTGTCATCGAAAAAATTAGCAGTTATTTCAGGTTTTCTATCCGTTAAAGGTAATGTTAATTCTCTATCGACTTCTTTACGGCGTTGAATTAACTTTTGGTATTTTTCATTTATTTTTGAAAATTCTTCTGTGGTATTATGCAATTTATACTGTTGCATTTGGTTCAGTGCACTCGACAATGCGAGATCTGTTTGCTGGCGATGCATGAGCAGGTCTGTATAGAGCGAATCAAATTCTTCCGGTACTGAGGATATCAGCGATAGTGTAGAGGCGCGGGTCAGGGATAAATTTTTATTGGCGATATAAAGTGTATTGATTAATTCAGCTCTTAATTTCAGTTCCTGTGCTTGTTGATACTGAAACCATGAAGCATAAACACCTTTACCGACCAGTATTGCAATCAGCAAATTTAACAAGCTGATCATTACCAACAGTGTCATGCGTATAGTCAGGTATGGCTTCTGCATCAAGTTCCTTCCCTGTTCGATACCAGTTTGGCTAACTTAAGCATGCGCTCGTCAATTTTTAATCCATGGTGATTGACCATATCATTATTGATATAGAGATTAATTTTGGCCTTCTCTGTCGCCAGTTCTACCATGCCACCCTGAATGGAAAAAGTTTCCATATCACTCACGGTCAGGATATTTTTTGTTTGCAAGAATTCAATAAATTCAGATAGCTTGCTGCTTTGACTTTTGTGGATTACCAGAAGATGGCAATGATTGGCTTCGGTAATTTTGTTGATTTGCATTATGGATATTGTCGCTTGCTGCGCTATGCGTCCGTTTAAGGGTGATAAATAGCCATCAAACGGATCGCCCCCTAACAAGCAAATATTCAACATTTGGTTGACTGATGTTTGAGGCCATGTTGTGTATTTGATCAGGTTGTAAACCAGACCCGCTTTGATTTTTTGTTCATATAATCCCAAGGGTTTTTCATCACCTTGTGTTGTAGATGCAACACACACACAAACTGCTGCAAGGAGATAATGTTTAATAAATCCTAGAAGGCCCATGTTAACTTTCCATAAATACTTCGCTCGACTTCGGCCGCATTAATATCATTCGGACTACCGAATTCCCTGTGGTTTTTCTCCAATACATTTTGACCTGTCAGATTAAAACGGAGAGATTTTGTGAGTTGCCCGCTCAGGTTAATATCCAGACGAGTGTAAGCATCTACCCCCGATGCTAATTCGGCAATATGAATAACGGATGTGTCCAGTGTCCAATTATTATTGATATTCCAGAAAATTTTTAATCCCGATTGATAATCAGGGTAAAGCAATTCTGCACTTTCTTGTGCTGGGTCAGGCGCCGTTAATGACATGCGTAACAAACTGTAATTAAGAGATATTTTCAGATTTTCATTTAACATCCAATTAAACGCAGATTCCAATCCATGTGATGTGCCTTGCATCTCATTGGTGAATTGTACGGGCAGCAGGAAATGCGGAGGATCTATACCGTTGATGACAGGAACAATAGTTTGAAATCTGAAAGTTTGCAGGTGCTCGTAATCGTTATAAAAAACAGAAACATCCGCTGACAAACTCTCTGTCAGTTGGTTTCTATATCCCAGTTCATAAGCAATTAATTTTTCTGATTTGAAATCATTATTGGGGACAAATGCTGCACGTAAACCTGCAGCTGTTATCAGAGTACTGGTGAGATCCTCTTCTATTGGCGTTGGAGTACGTACCGCGCGTGAGATAGCACTCCACAAGGTTTGTTGTGATGTGGGATGCCATTGCAACCGTATGTTAGGTTGTAGTTCAAAGCCTGAAAAATCATTATGTTCAAATTTGGACCCCAAAGTTAAAAACCATTTATCCGGTGACAGGGTTATTTTGTCTTGTAGAAAAAAATTATAGAGACTGGATCGACGTTTTGCTGGTGCAAAAGAAACATTATTGTTACCGGTTTTTTCATCGTCCATAAATCTGAAACCTATGCCGGCTATTAATTCATGTATGTTTATTGGTGTCACATTGTATTGCGCTTCAATATCATACGTAATGCGATCATCAATAAAATTCAGTGGTTCATCACGGCGAGCCCAGTCGATATAAGTTTGTAAACTGAATTGCGATCCATTTTCTTGTCGATCAATCCAGCGTCCCAATAAATTAATGCCTTCATAAACCAGTGTTTGGTTTTCTACTGGCATGTAGGGTTCAATCAATGAAAAATGTTGTCGTCGTTGTTGGGTATTGGTGCGATAGGCATCGCCCTGAAAGGTAAATTTATCATCCCAATCTGTACGAAATCCGGTGCGCATAGCTTCCCAATTATCGTAAGCGTGATCATTGTAAGGATGATGTGAAGAATCTTTTTTAAATCCTTTGGCATAAACACGGTAAGTTCCTTTCTCTGAAAAAGTTCCGCCGTGACGTAAACTCAAATTGAGTTCTTCATTGCCGGATAAGGCATTAGCTGTATTACCCTGAGTGTCACCGGAATTTTTGGTGATGATATTGATAACACCATTAACAGCATTGGCTCCCCATAATGTACCGCCAGGGCCGCGAATCACTTCAATGCGATCTATATCTGTCAGCATCACATTATGGGCTTCCCAAAGTACACCACCAAATACCGGATTGTAGATGCTGCGCCCGTCAATCAATACCAGTAATTTATTGGCGAGCGCACTGTTGAAGCCGCGAATACTGATTGCCCATGTGTTGGAATCAGATTGTGCAACGTTGACACCGGGAACCATGCGCAGTGCATCGGGAATGTTGGTGACGCCGGAGCGAATAATATCTTCGTGAGTGACAACATAAATGGCTGCAGCAGCATCTGCTACAGTTTCATTTTTTTTGGATACACTGAGTACGCGGGTTTCGAGTAATTGTTCAAGGCTGAGATCAAAATAATCATATGCGTGTGTGTAACCCGGCCATGCGATCAGGCTTGTGATGATAATCGGTGCCCATTTATTGTTTGGCGTATTTTCCCGTATTTTCATCTGTCATCTCCATAATATGAATACTTTTCAAGACTAGTTCATATTGGTGTTTAGTTGAAATAATTGCTGTTGTTATTTTCAGGAAATAATCTGAAATAACATTAGAAAAAATATGGGAATAGAGAATTCGAAGCCTGAGGTAATTAATCAGGATTGTTGTTATTACAATCCTGATTAAATATTTTTAAGACAATTATGTTGAAGTTTGCGTCACTGAAATTATGTTGGCTTGATGTTGCTGACTTTTTTCCAGTGTCCATTTTCCAGTTGTATCACCTGATGATTTGCCCAGTTGCGGAATTCTGCAAGTGTGCTCATGCCATTATTGTAAGCATCGGCACCCGCAACCGTTTTGAAAATAATTTTATCTTTATCCTGAGGTTTTTCCGAGGGCGCGTCTATGATACGCCGCACGCTCCATTCGTTGCCCCATTTACCGTTGGAATAAAATGCTCCTACTTCAAATTGGGTCATGGGTATTTTTTCGTGTTCTGAATGTTCGCGTGCGTATTCCAGTAATTGCATGAGTGTTTCATGGCTGACATCAATAAATGAATCCACTTTTTCAATCGCAGCTGAAAAATCTACCGGTGTTAAATGTGGGTAAGAGCGTGTGTGCACAACAGTTTGTTTACGAATTAAATGTGCAGGATAACGTCGCCAGTGAAATAGCGCATTGAATGCGATTGCCATTAATAAGATAGCCAGAATATTAATGCCAATCGGCATGATTAAATAAAAATAACCCAGTCGATAAATTTCAGCTCCACCAATCACGGCAGCCAATGCAGTGGCTCCACCGGGTGGATGCATGGCACGTGCGTAATGCATCACCAAAATAGAAACCCCAACAGCTAAAGCGCCTGTCCAGGTTTGATCGGGAAATAATTGATGGCAACTGACACCGACAAATGCCGATAACAAATGCCCGCCAATTACCGACCAGGGCTGAGATAAAACGCCTTGGGGAACGGCAAATAACAACACTGCCGTTGCTCCCATTGACGTTACCATCAGCAAAGTACCTGCGGTATGCATAAAACCGTGTGGAAAACACCAGCTGGTAATCCAATAAACTGAAAAAATCCCTAAAAAACCACCTGTAGCGGAGATCCATTTTTCAGCGTGGCTTGGAGAATTGCTACTGAAGCCCAATAGCAGGCGGCATTCAGACAGAAATTTTCGAAAAGACATAACGACTCTTTTTATTGGTGTTAAAGCGGGTTTATAGAGGTCGATCAATATACTTCGTCGGTCGGAAAAGCGCAGCGCCTTCCGACATTTTCGTTATCAATGTGTGAGTGTTACAGCCAGGCGGGAGTGCTACTGGCTGTGGCCAGTCGCAAATGTTCTTGCTGTTCATGCCAAACCAGCATTTTGTAGTAATCCAGAACCTTATCAACGAATACCACGGGCTCTTTGCCTCTCATGTATCCATGTTTTGCCTGTCGATAATATTGGCTCAACGAAAGCAGTGGGAGGTGTTCACGTACATCCTGCCAGCGATTGGGGTTGCCCCCCATTTTCAGGGTCAAACGACGGGCATCGGCTATGTGACCCATGCCCTGGTTATAGCAAGCAAGTGCAAAATGTATGCGCTCACCTTCTGCAATATCTTTTGGTTGGTTATCCAGCAGGTAGCGGAACAATTTGGCTGCACCAAAAATAGCTTGTTGAGGGTTTTCCCTGTCTTCAACGCCCATGGCTTTGGCGGTGATTTTGGTCAACATCATCATGCCTTTGACACCTGTTGGAGATTCAATTTTGGTTAGCCATTGGGACTCCTTGTAACCTATGGCCGCCAGTAGTCGCCAATCAAGATTGAATATTTCCGACGCGCGTTTCATGTCATCCATATGGGGTAACAAACGCTCTTCCAGATGCTGGCTCAAGAGCAGGGCGTCAATGGAGTTCATCTCTTCCAGAGGTTGGAAAAATTCGGCGGTTATTTGTTCCAGCTGGCCAGACTCTTTGATGTTGCTAAGGTAGATCTGTGCCTGATGAAACAGGCTTGGATCTGTTGCTGCAGAAAATGCCCAGGCTACATCCTGGGGATCTCCAAGGCTCATGGCTATTTGAGTATTGGCAAAGGAATATTGATGCAGTTGAAAACTGTCTGAGTCAATCACGGCAAACGGGACTTCTCCTTTATTGACGCGAGAAAACAAATCGGTTTGATCGTTACTGTTGGTTTCTATCCAGTGTGCTGATGGATACTGTAGTTTTATTGCAACCAGTGCGGGGTGTCTGGCCATTTCAGGTGTGATAGCGATTTCCACACCATCCAGATTCGGTTCGGGAAGTGGTCGATTGGTATGGCTGATAAGCTCGAACTGAATTTTGTGGTGAGGAGCAGCAAAACGTATAGGCAGTTCTTTGGCTTCAATTGTCGTAATTGCCGCTGCTGCCATATCTGCCTGGCCTTTGAGAAGACGCCCCAGAGGAGATTGTGATTCATCCAGTATAACCAGCTTGACACCCAATTGGTCGGCAAAGCCCTTCACTATCTTGTAACCAAAACCGGTCAAGCCATTAGCACCCTCATAATAGGTTGCGGGGCCGTTGCGTGAGATAACTCTTAATTCACCAGCCTCAAGTACTTTGTCGAGCTGGGATTGGGGAATACTGCGCTCAAGTGGCAGAATGAAAATGATCAGGCAGACAATCAGTAGTAAAAACCTCACCACCAATTTTGAAAATTGTCGAATTTCCATAACTCGAATATCCATAGGTTACTCCGGTTTTGAATGGCAACGCCCGAACAGGAACGCAATTTCGTGTGTGCAACTCATGCCGAATCCAATCCATTTGCTGAGCAAAAAAAGATCCGTGCAACATTGGGCGCCATGGTAATCGGCGTTTCTTAATATGAATAGCTTGTTTTTTGAGAATTTTTATGTTTGAGTTTTGCCGATCTTGAGATGTGGCAGCTAGCTTATTGTTTTGTAAAAGATTTTTATTCTTAGTTTATTTTGTTATAGATGTAAAAAATTGATAATTTTTACAATTTTGCGGTTTTTTATTTATTACAAAACACTTTTTTTCATGAAATGCAGAATATTTGCAATTTATTTTGTAGATCTTGTGCACATTTTTAGTTTTTTATTGATGATTAATTGGCAGCAAAAATACCATCAGGCCATTGTTTTGGAAAAACCAGGTTTGATCCACAAAAACCAACAGGCCCAAAGAATTAATGGCACCAGTATGGCGGCAAGCAATGCCGGTAAAGGGTTTTCAATACTTGAATGTGAACCTGCAAACGCCGCAATAAATCCATAAGGAAGGGTTGCAATCGAAAATAAAAATAAAAATTCCTGAAATGGCAAACGATTGCTACCTGCAAGACAAGCAGATATTTCGGGTAACATCGGCATCGCACGCGAAATTAAAATTATTTTTTTACCTTGTTGATTGAAAACTTGTTGCATCTCCTGACGTTTTTTTTCGTCTTTATAAATTTTTTGTAAAAGTCCAGGGCCATAAAAATAACAAAGCCAATAACCTAATGAACCTGTCGATAACATGCCGATGGATGCGGTGATGCCTCCCCAAAAAAATCCCAAAAAATAACCCGCCAAAATACAAACCGACAGAGTAGGCACCGCAATAAAAAGATCACAGGTCAGTAAAATAATAATCGTCAGTGCAACTGCGACAGGATTGGCTTCAGCAGCCAGATTCAACCAGTGTTTGATATCATCCAGCGTCAACACCCCGGTGAGTTTCATCAGGATAAAAATAGTCACAAAAATAGCCATTAAACCCAGGGCCAGGGTAATCAGCGGTCTCATGCAGCATCTCTTTTGTAAAAATGGCGTTCATTATGCCAGCCAAAAGAGCGGGCGATAACTCTCCAATTAAAGACGGGTTTCCAATTGTTGATGGATCAGGCACTATCGGCGAATTGCAGGGTTAAGGAATCGAATAATGATGAGAGTACTGGTTTTGCTGTTGCTAAGCCTAACGGGTTGCAAGACATTGTCCTATTCCCATGTCGATTGGGAATACATTCAAAAGTTGGGCGGCCTGTTTGTTAACACTTCCGAATTAACAGATGGAAGCCTAATGCTTTCGTTCGATTTTGACGCAAACGGCAAACCCATTTTCAATTCTGCACCTCATGGTTGCGTAATAAAAGCTAAAGCGGCATCGAGCAAAATTTATCTCTCACTTTATACGGGGCTTGGCGATAAACCAAATTGCGATCCAGTCAAACTCAGCAATTTAAAATCAGGAAATTATAAAATTATTTATGTGGAGCCAAATAATAAAGAAGTTTTTATTCGTGATTTGGTTCTGTAGCATCATGTTGGGATTTGCATCCCAACCTACATGTGGCAGGTTTTATTTCTAAATCCCAAAAAACTCTTGAGTCACCTTGGTACAGTTCTCTGCAACAAGCTCCACATCAATACCCTTAAACTCCGCAATCGTTTTCGCGACATAAGGCAAAAAAGCCGGTTCATTTCGGCGTTCATTGTATTTTGTCAGTTCATCTTTCGGGACATTTTTTGGCAGCATGAAAGGTGCGTCGGTTTCTATCATCATGCGATCTAATGGTACAAATTTGATGACGTCTTTTAATTGCGCGAATCGTTTTGTGTCACTGATGGCGCCGGTGAAGCCTAAGTAAAAACCTTTATCCAGATAAGTTTTTGCTTCTGCCAAACTGCCTGTAAAACAATGAACAACGGCTTTGGGTAGTTTGGGTAAATAATCCTGAGTGATGACCATAAACCGTTGATGTGCGGCGCGTTCGTGCAGGAAAAGAGGTTTTTGAATTTCTATCGCCAATTCAAGGTGTGCTTTGTAACATTCTTCCTGCATTGGTCTTGGAGAAAAATCCCGATCGAAATCAAGTCCGCATTCACCCACTGAAATCACATGTGATTTTTTCAATAACGATTTAAGTTTTGGAATACTTTTATTATCAAAACTTTTGGCATCGTGTGGATGTATTCCCGCGGTGGAATAAAGAACACCGGGATATTGCTGTGCAATTGTTGAGGATTGTTCGCTATTCCGGATGCTGGTTCCTGTCAGCAACATTGTTGAGACACCAGCATCAAGTGCGTTTTTTATGATGGGATCTACGTCGTTGTTAAATTGTTTATTGGTTAAATTGATTCCAATATCAATTAATTTTTTCATTATCTATCTTCCTTAGAAAATTATTATTAAGTAAAAACTCAACAGTCGCGCATTACCTGCTGACTGTTCGGTGCGCAGGATACAGGAATAAATACTGATTGTGTGATTTGTCAGGTTCGGTCGCGCTTTGAGCCTGAAATCAGTAGAATGCGCACCTCTTTTTCATATTCCCCCAAGCCGAGGCTTCTCCCACTATGTTAATCCTGCGTGGCGCTCCCGCTCTTTCCAGTTTCCGTTGTCAAAAGTTGCTTGCCAATATCCAGCAAATTGCCCCCAAAGTGACCGGGTTTTCCTCGGAGTTCGTGCATTTTGCCAATCTTGAGGCGCCATTGAGTGATGCGCAGATGCAGGTGCTGGAAGCGTTGTTGACTTATGGGCCGAAAGTGAAAGACCCCACCCCAGCCCTCCCCTTGCCAGGGGAGGGAGTTTCAGTTCCTCCCCTTGGCAAGGGGGAGGCTAGGAGGGGGTCTTCTGGCTCTCTGTTTTTAGTCGTCCCCCGTCTCGGCACTATTTCCCCCTGGGCATCCAAGGCGACTGATATTGCCAAAAACACCGGCCTGACCATGATCAAACGCCTTGAGCGTGGTGTTGCCTATTTTGTGGAAGGCGATGTTTCGGCAGATCGCAAGGCTATTGCTTCTTTATTACATGACCGCATGGTGGAAACCGTATTTGATAGCTTCGATGCGGCCGAGCAAATTTTTACCGCGCAATCGCCAGCACCACAAACCACAGTGGATATTCTCGGTGGCGGGCGCGATGCTCTGGTTGCCGCCAACAAATCTTTGGGTTTGGCTTTGGCAGAAGATGAAATTGATTATCTGGTCGAGAGTTTTAAAACGCTCAATCGCAATCCGGTTGATGTGGAATTGATGATGTTCGCTCAGGCCAACTCTGAACATTGTCGCCACAAAATTTTTAATGCCTCCTGGACTATTGATGGCGAAGAACAAAGTCGCAGTCTATTCAAGATGATTAAAAACACCAACGAAGTCGGCGGTGAATATGTGCTGTCGGCTTATGCGGATAACGCTGCGGTGGTTGTCGGCCATGAAGCGGGACGTTTTTATCCCAATCCAGAAACCAAACAATACGAATACACCCAGCAACCGATTCATTTATTGATGAAAGTGGAAACGCACAATCACCCAACCGCAATTTCACCTTTCTCGGGTGCAGGTACAGGTGCGGGTGGTGAAATTCGTGATGAAGGTGCTGTGGGTCGCGGTTCAAAACCTAAAGTCGGTTTGACCGGTTTTACCGTTTCCAATTTACAAATCCCCGGTTTCGAACAACCTTGGGAAGAGAATTACGGAAAACCCAATCGCATAGTGACGCCGCTCGACATAATGATCGAAGGCCCAATCGGTGGTGCCGCATTTAATAACGAATTTGGTCGCCCGAATATTTGCGGTTACTTCAGAACTTTCGAAGAAAATTTTGATGGCGAACGCCGCGGTTATCACAAGCCAATTATGTTGGCGGGTGGATACGGCAATATCAAAGCAGAACATATCGAAAAACCGCCATTTGGTGCGGGTACAAAATTGGTTGTGTTAGGTGGCCCGGCCATGTTGATTGGTTTGGGTGGTGGGGCTGCTTCATCCATGACTTCGGGTTCGTCATCAGAAGATTTGGATTTTGCATCAGTGCAACGTCAAAACCCGGAAATGGAACGCCGTTGTCAGGAAGTGATCGACGCTTGTTGGCAGCAAGGTGAAAACAATCCGATTGCCTTTATTCACGATGTGGGTGCAGGTGGTTTGTCGAATGCATTCCCTGAATTAGTAAAAGATGGCGGCACTGGCGGTAAATTTGAATTGCGCAACGTGCCCAATGACGAACCCGGTATGAGCCCACTGGCGATTTGGTGCAACGAATCGCAAGAGCGTTATGTATTGGCAATCAAGCCGCAAGATTTATCGCGCTTTGAAGAAATTTGTAAACGCGAACGCGCACCTTACGCAGTTGTCGGCGAAGCCACAGATGAAAAACATTTGTTAGTGAACGACAAACATTTCGATGCAAAACCGGTTTATCTGCCCATGTCAGTGTTATTTGGCAAGCCGCCAAAAATGCATCGCACTGCAGAAAAACATCAAGCTAAAACCGAAACCTTTTCGACAAACAATATTGCATTGAATGATGCAATTGAGCGCGTACTAAAACATCCGGCAGTGGCCAGCAAAAATTTCCTGATCACGATTGGCGATCGTTCTGTTACCGGTATGGTTGCGCGCGATCAATTGATTGGTCCATGGCAAATTCCGGTTGCGGATTGTGCGGTGACTACGGTCAGTTACGATTCCACCAAAGGCGAAGCCATGAGCATGGGCGAGCGCACACCATTGGCCTTGCTGGATGCACCTGCATCGGGTCGTATGGCGATTGCTGAAGCCATCACTAATATTGCGGCGACCAAAATTGAAAAATTATCTGATGTGAAATTATCAGCAAACTGGATGTGCGCTGCAGGTCACAAAGGTGAAGATGAAAAATTATTCCGCACAGTTGAGGCTGTCGGCATGCAATTGTGCCCTGAATTGGGTATCACCATTCCAGTCGGAAAAGATTCCATGTCCATGCGCACTGCATGGAAAGATGGCGACAACAACAAAGCGGTAACTGCGCCTTTATCTTTAATTATTTCTGCATTCGCACCGGTTGAAGATGTTCGCAAAACGCTGACACCACAATTGCGTCAAATTGAATCTGATTTGTTATTGATTGATTTGGGTAACGGCAAAAACCGTTTGGGCGGTTCGATTCTGACGCAAGTCTATAATCAAATGGGCGAAGTGCCCGCTGATTTGGATTCTGCTGCGCAACTCAAACATTTCTTTAACGCAATGCAAGAAAGCATTGCGGCAGGCGACATAATTGCCTATCACGACCGCAGTGATGGTGGTGTGTTCACCACTCTCGCGGAAATGAGTTTTGCCGGGCACATGGGCGTGGATATCAATCTGCAAGACGGCGACGCGCTGTCAATGCTGTTTAACGAAGAAGCGGGTGCAGTCTTGCAAGTGGCTCGTGATAAATCCGCAAAAGTGCAAGCGCGTTTTGCATCTGCCGGAAAAGTGCAGGTGATTGGTCAATTGAATGATCAAGATAAAATTCGCGTTGTACAAAATGGCAAAGTGATGTTTGAACAAGCGCGTGCCACTTTACAATCACTCTGGTCAGAAACCAGTTATCGCATTCAAGCATTGCGCGATAATCCCGCTTGCGCAAAATCGGAATTTGATGCGATTCAACAAAACGATCCAGGCCTAAGCGTCAAATTAACTTACGATATTAATCAGGATGTGGCAGCGCCATTTATTAAAACCGGCGTACGTCCATCTATTGCCGTATTGCGTGAGCAGGGTGTGAATGGTCACGTGGAAATGGCGGCAGCATTTGATCGCGCCGGATTCACGGCTGTTGATGTACACATGAGTGATTTGTTGTCTGGTCGCGTATCGCTTAAAAACTTCAAAGGTCTGGTTGCCTGCGGTGGTTTTTCTTACGGCGACGTTTTGGGTGCAGGCGAGGGCTGGTCAAAAACGATTTTGTTTAACAGCAAAGTACGCGACGAATTTGAACAATTTTTCCATCGTAATGACACCTTTAGTTTGGGTGTGTGTAACGGTTGCCAGATGATGTCGAATTTGAAAAATTTAATTCCTGGTGCTGATCATTGGCCACGTTTTGTTCGCAACCTGTCTGAACAATTTGAAGCGCGTTTCAGTTTGGTTCAAGTGCAGGAATCATCTTCTGTTTTATTCGCAGGCATGGCCGGTTCACATATGCCAGTCGCCGTTGCACACGGCGAAGGTTACGCAGAGTTTGCCGATGCAGATGCATTAAAACGCTGCAACGAAAGCGGCACAGTGGCATTGCGTTTTGTCAACAATCATATTCAACCAACAGAAACCTATCCTGCTAACCCCAACGGTTCACCATTGGGTATCACCAGCGTCAGCAGCAAAGACGGTCGCGTTACCATCATGATGCCGCACCCCGAGCGCGTCTTCCGTGCAGTCTCCAATTCCTGGAAACCGGATGATTGGAAAGATGACGGCGCCTGGTTGCGACTGTTTAGAAATGCCCGGGTGTTTGTGGGTTGATAAAAAAGAGGCTTCGGCCTCTTTTTTATTGTGCAAGCATTTATTTTATCTGTAG
>CAMLML010000059.1 GCA_946481095.1 uncultured Cellvibrio sp. | reverse complement strand
TTATACATTATCTTACCCTCGTTTAATTATGAGGTGACAGCCAAGTCACTTGATGAAATCAAGACTGCAGAGATTGTCTGGCCACCGACCAATAAGAAGCGACATATACGATGAAGGCTGGATGTCTGAACTAAGAGCGCAGTTATCGAATATTATTTTGCGACCTTGAAAACCGAGACCTCACTTTGTCTCTAACCAGCTCCCGTGATCATCCAATAATAAGATAGCGCTGTCAAATTATTGATAATGAAAAAAACAGGGTGAGAAATACTTCTGGTTTTAGGCGGTAATTTTACCTGTTTTTCAGAATAGTATGATCAAGATAAATCCTGATAGCGTTAGCATGAGGCTGCTCCAGGCCGAAAATAGCCAACGCCAAATAAGTAACCTGGGTGTAAAGCCAATTCCATACACAAAACCGCAACTCATGCCCATCATCAACACCATAGCGGCGTTGTGTTTCATGCTGGCGGTGGTGCTGCCGAGAAAATGGGGCCAAGCGGTGATCAGGATCATGATCAGAAGTGATAAACAAAAAATAAATACCCGCGCCGGGTTTAAGGGCGCGGGGGATTTTTCGGTTGAAGAATTATGATTATTCATTGTCAGTATCTTTGCTGTGTTCATCGGTCATGGAGTTTTCCAGCCACATGGCATTGATAATGCCGAATGCGCAAGCGAGCAGTACGCCTAAAATCCAGGTGAAATACCACATAAATTTTTCCTCAATAAAGTTGATGACTGTTGGCTTGAATGGCGTTTTCATTCAAGCGACCGCGCATAACCCAGTAGCCCCAAATGGTGTAACCCAAAACGATTGGCACAAACACACAAGCAACGCCGAACATAATCACCAGTGTGGTGTAGCTTGAGGTTGCGTCCCACATTGTGAGTGATGCATTTAATTGCACATTGCTTGGCATTAAGAAGGGGAACATGGAAAAACCGGCAGTGAGAATTACACCGGCAATGGCAATGCTGGATGCAACAAATGCCCAACCTGATTTACCTTTACCACTGAAAAATGCACAAGCAAGTGAACCGAGTAAACCGGCGAGTGGTGCAAGCATCATCCAGGTGTAGAGACTGTAATTACTCAGCCAACCGCCTGCGACCAACTCAACCGATTTTTTGAGTGGATTGGATGGGCCATTAGTATCGATGCTACCAACCAAATGGTATCCATTTAATTGGCTCACCCAAATTCCTGCGAGTGCAAATAAAACTGCCGTGGCAATTCCCAATGTTACGCCGACGCGTTGTGCGCGTTCGCGAATAAATCCATCGGTTTTTAATTGCAACCAACTGGCACCGTGCATTAACAACATGGATAAACTCACCAGTCCCGCGAGCAATGCAAAGGGGCGCAACAATCCAAATAATCCGCCGTCGTAACTGGGCCTTAACATTTCGTCGTAAGCGAGGGGAACGCCCAAAAATAAATTACCAAATGCAACACCAAACAAAAGCGAGGGAACTATACCGCCAACAAACAAAGCCCAGTCCCATGCGTTGCGCCAGCGGGGATTTTCCAACTTGCTGCGATAATCAAAACCCACAGGACGCAACCAGAGTGCTGCCAGCACTAACAACATCGCAAAATAAAATCCGGAAAACGACGCGGCATAAATTAACGGCCATGCAGCAAAAAGTGCACCGCCCGCCGTAATAAACCACACCTGATTACCATCCCAGTGTGGGCCAATCGTATTGATCATCACCCGGCGTTCGTTATCGGTTTTGCCGATAATGCGCAGCAATGCGCCCACACCCAAATCAAAACCATCAGTGATGGCAAAACCAATTAACAACACACCCACTAATAACCACCAAATTACGCGTAATGTTTCGTAATCCATCATGCCACCTCATTCGTTGCAGATTTTTCCAAATGGTAACGACCAGTGTGTAATGAACTGGGCCCCTGTTTGGAAAAACGAATCATTAAATACATTTCCAGCACCAGTAACACTGTGTAAAACAAAATGATGCCGATTAAGGAAGTCCAAACCTGATCTGGCGTTAAGCTGGAAGCTGCCAGACGTGTCGGTAAAATTTCGGCAATTGCCCAGGGCTGACGACCATACTCGGCAACAAACCAACCGGTTTCGCAGGCGATCCAGGGAAGTGGTAAAGACAAGAGTGCGAGTTTTAAAAACCAGCGAGGTTTATCTTGTTGATGTTTGGTGCTCAACCAAAAGGCGTAAGCAAAAATAAATAGCATCGCAAATCCGCAAGCCACCATGATGCGGAATGACCAGAACATGGGCGCGACTTTGGGCACTGTGTCATTGGCAGCTTTATTAATTTGTTCGGGAGTTGCGTCGATTACTTTGTCGGTATAACGCTTGAGCAACAAACCATACCCCAAATCATTTTTCACTTGTTCAAATGCCGCGCGATTTTCCGGAGTATCTTCACCACCTTTTAATTTGGTCAGCAATTCATAAGCTTGCATACCGTTCACTATACGTGCGCGTGCGTGTTCGCGTAGATCTTGGATGCCATGAACCGGTTCGCTGAGTGATCGTGTTGCAATAATCCCCAATGCATAAGGGATTTTAATTGCAGCGGTAGTTTCTTCTTTTTCCTGATTGGGAAAACCAACCAGCGTAAATGCTGCGGGTGGTGCCTGGGTTTCCCATTCGGCTTCTATGGTGGCGAGTTTCATTTTTTGCACGTCGCCAACTTCGTAACCACTTTCGTCACCCAGAATAATCACAGAGATAACCGAAGCCAATCCAAATGCTGATGCAATTGCAAATGAACGTTTGGCAAAACCTGTGTCGCGATTTTTCAATAAATAATAAGACGAGATAGCCAACACGAAAATAGCGCCGGTGACATAACCTGCAGAAACAGTGTGAACGAATTTTACTTGCGCGACCGGATTAAAAATCACCTCGGAAAAATTGGTGACTTCCATGCGCATGGTTTCGTAGTTAAAAGAAGAACCGACGGGGTTTTGCATCCAGCCATTGGCAATTAAAATCCAAAGTGCGGATAAATTACTGCCGAGAGCAACTAACCAGGTAACGGCGAGATGCTGCACTTTGGTGAGCCTGTCCCAACCGAAGAAAAATAATCCAACAAAAGTGGATTCCAAAAAGAAGGCCATCAGACCTTCAATCGCCAAGGGCGCACCAAAAATATCGCCAACATAATGTGAGTAGTAAGACCAGTTGGTACCGAACTGGAATTCCATGGTTAGCCCGGTGGTCACACCGAGCGCAAAGTTAATGCCGAATAATTTCCCCCAGAATTTTGTCATGTCCTTGTAAACCTGTTTACCCGTCATGACATAGACCGATTCCATTATGGCCAATAAAAAACTAAGCCCGAGTGTGAGCGGTACAAAAATAAAGTGATACATAGCGGTGAGCGCAAATTGCAGCCGCGAGAGATCTACAGCAAGTTCATTCATGGTGAGTATCCTTGGTGTCTAGGGGTAAACCCATTTGGTGGTGTATATCGGGAACAACGGAGGGTTTGATTGGTTTGAAGGCCAGTTGCCATAACACAATCAGCAACAGAATTTTAACGATAAGAACCAGAGTGATTTCAAAAACTAATGGTTTGCGAAAAATTGAATCAGCAGGTAATTTTTGTCGCAGTGAATCAAACATGGTGATGATCTCCGTACCAAGAGATTCTTGGTTAGCCTATCCTGAATTTGATCGGCTTTCTTTGCTTTGATTTGTATCAAGTAAATTTTGATTTTCGTGCGGCAGATCGCCGCACGAGACTTGTTAGTCAAAAGTGGTGCATTTTTTTATCGAGACGACGCAGTCCAATTGCATCCAACATCCACTTTTCAAAGAAGGGTTCGGAGATACCGGTTTTCATTTTTGCGATGAAATATTTTTCAAACGCAATTTTGCCAAGATGCGCCCATTTGCCCTGTTTGTACCACATGATATTGCGTGGTGGCAGTTGTGGAACTGCAATAAACGCTGCGCCTGTATCGCCCATATCGGCCAGACAAAATGCGCTCCAGCTACCTTCGTAGTCCGGTGTTTCACCTTTTAATTCTGCGCTGATGTTGTGCACCAGCGCGGTCATCATGGATTCAATCATATAACCGGTTTTGGGTGCGCCTGTGGGAACCGGCGTTTGTTCAATTGGCGGAATCGCGACGCAAACACCGGCAGAAAAAATGCGTGGATATTTCAGGCTGCGTTGGTGTTTGTCGATTAATACAAATCCGCGCGGGTTACAAAGTCCTTCCACTTTGGCTACGGCATCGACACCTTTAAACGCTGGCAACATCATGGAATGTACAAAGGGCAATTGATGTTGTTTGATGACTTGGCCCTGTGCATCCAATTCATCGACAAACATTTTGCCTGCTTCAACTTGGGTGGTTTTTGCGTTGGTAATCCAGTTGATGTGACGTTTGCGCAATTCGGATTCCATCATGCTTTTGGAATCGCCAACACCTGCCAAACCCAAATGGCCGATGTAAGGCTCGCTGGTGACGAAGGTTATAGGCACTCTGTGCCTTACACCCGCGCGACTTAATGCGGTATCCAAAATAAATGCGTATTCATAAGCGGGACCAAAACAACTTGCGCCCGGCATCGCACCTATTACCACGGGGCCGGGATTTTCGAGCAGCTTTTTATAATCCTCATGAGCTTGTTCAGCGTGGGGCAGGGTGCAGACTGATTGGGTAAATCCTCCGTGCGGGCCAGCACCCGGTACTTCATCAAAGGATAATTTCGGGCCGGTTGCTATGACGAGATAGTCGTAATCCACCCGGCTGCCATCACCCAGAGTCAGGTATTGGTTTTCAGGATTGATCTCGTCCACTCGCTTGGCAATAAATTCAATACCCTTCTTTTCCAGATAGGGACGAATCGGGAAACTGATTTGCGCCGAATCCCGCCAACCCACTGCCAGCCAGGGGTTCGAGGGAACGAACTGGAATTCTTCGCGTTCATTCACCACTGTGACCTGATGCTCTTTCCCCAGGGCATCCCGCATTTCGTATGCACCTGCCATACCCCCAGACCTGCTCCGACAAAGACTATACGAGCCATGATTCACCTTCTGCTTGAGTTATCTCATCAATTTGCTGGGGGCATAGGGCAACCGGTTTGTCCCCTTTGTTATTTATCATAGATCACTAATTTAGATATTGCTAATATATATTTATCTAATATACTGCAATCAAGCAAGTGCAAAAGGTAAAAGTCTATGAATCAACCTGTTGATCTTCATCAATCCACTGACCCTGAAGGGTTGGATGGGATGCGCGAGCACGCCCAGGCGGCTGCCGATCTGTTGAAAGCATTGGCCAATGAAAACCGCTTGATGATTCTTTGTACCCTGATGGGAAGAGAAGAAATGTCAGTCGGCGAGCTCAATGCACGAGTGCCGCTAAGTCAATCGGCTTTGTCGCAACATTTGGCGAGTTTGCGCGATGCAGGTTTGGTGAGTACGCGCAAAGAAGCGCAGACGGTTTATTACCGACTCGAAGGCACTGAGGCTGCAAAAGTTATCGCCGTTTTACAATCCATTTATTGTCCGAGGTAAACCATGAGTCATTCACGTATTCATCCTGTTGATTTATTGAGTAACAAATCATCGGAAATTTGTATTCTCGATGTGCGAACCCTTGCTGAAGTTCAGGCATCTGCATTGCCAGATTGTTTGCATATTCCGCTGCACGAATTAACGCCCGAGCGTTTGCAATCCGAAATTGAAAAGAGTGGCAAAAATGTCAATTCAATTTATTTATTGTGCCAAGCCGGTCGTCGCGCAGAAATGGCGGCTGATCAATTAAAAGGAAAAATTGCTGCAGAACTGGTGATTATTGAAGGCGGTATGAATGCAGTAAAACAATCCAATTTGCAAACAACTTCGCAAGGTAGAAAAGCGATTCCACTTGAGCGTCAAGTGCGTATTGCGGCTGGCATCCTGGTGTTGACCGGTGTGGTACTCGGCACCTGGTTTAATCCGGCTTTTTACGGTTTGTCAGCATTTGTGGGTGCAGGATTAATTTTTGCGGGCATCACCGATATTTGTGTGATGGGCATGTTGTTGGCCAAAGCGCCTTGGAATAAATAGCCCCCTGGAATAAATAGCAGAGGGATAAATAGATTTTTTGAAGAAAATTTATGTTACTGGCAATCGGGATTTTAATTGGTTTGATGCTTGGGCTGACGGGGGCGGGTGGTTCAGTATTCGCTGTGCCTTTGTTAGTGCTTGCGGGAATGCCGATTCAAGACGCGATAGGTGTTTCGTTGGGTGCAGTTGCAATGACGACTCTCTACGGCAGCATTCGCAATCGTCTGCAAAAACAAACGCCCAGTGTTTTGTGGAAGCCGGGAATTATTTTGGCATTGTCAGGTGTTGCGTTAGCCCCATTAGGAAAATGGTTGAGTTTGCAATTGAATCCGCTGTGGTTAACAACGGGATTTATAACGCTAGCTTTGTTAATTGCAATCAGGCTTTGGTTAAAAGCAGCGCGCGATCCTCAATCAACACAGATTGTGCGTGCCGGAAATTTTTCTGCCGTTGAATCGCCCGCGTTGTTATGCAATTTAAATCCATCCGGGCAATTTATGTTGCGCCCGCGTTGTGTGGGTGGATTGTTAATCGGCGGACTGTTCACCGGATTTTTATCAGGTTTATTCGGTGTGGGTGGTGGATTTTTGATTGTGCCACTCTTGTTAGCTTTAAGCGCAGTGACTATGGCGCAGGCGGTGAACACGTCATTGTTAATTATCGCGTTAATCAGTGGCAGTGGATTTATCAGCCATCTGGTTTTTGTACAAGGAATTGATTGGGTAGCGTTTGGCTATTTGGCCCTGGGTGGTTTGATCGGCATGTTGTTGGGTCAGCTGTTGAGTCAAAAAATTGCTAATGCATGGCTACAGAAACTCTTTTCCGTTGGGTTGGTAATTATTTCAATCTTGATGTTGGCTGTTGATTATTAGTCATTATATTTTCGATATATAGCTGGGGTAAAAAATGATTTTTCGTCAAATGTTTGAAGCTGAATCCTGCACTTACACTTATTTGCTCGCTTGCGAACAAACAGGGCAAGCAATCTTGATCGATACCGTTAAACAGGATTTGGAAAAATATTTGCAATTGTTGCGCGAGCTTGATTTGCAATTGATTTATGTTGCAGATACCCACACGCATGCCGACCATATTACTGCGGCTGGTGCCTTGCGCGACACAACGGGCTGCACCAGTTTGTTAGGCCAGGAAGCGGCTTCTGATTGTGTGTCAAAAAATTTGCGTGATGGCGATATTATTCAACTCGGTAAATTGCAAATTAACGTGATGCACACACCAGGGCACACTGATGATTCCTACAGTTTTTGGGTGGAAGATTCTGGTCAGCATTATGTGTTTACGGGCGATACATTGTTGATCCGAGGCACAGGTAGAACCGATTTTCAAAACGGCAGTGCCAGTGCTCAATACAAGAGTTTATTTCATCGGTTATTACAATTGCCGGAGGGTACTTTGGTTTACCCGGGCCATGATTACAAAGGTTGGACTTGCAGCAGCATCGCCGAAGAGCGCAAACACAATCCGCGATTACAAGTGGCTTCTGAAGCAGAATATATTGCGCTGATGAATAATTTGAAATTACCTAATCCAAAATTAATGGATATAGCGGTGCCAGCCAATCGCAGTTGCGGCAAGCTATAAATAAAACCACAGGAGCAGAGAATGAAGACGCAAATCTGGCTAATGGTAATACTGGCATTCGTTTTGTCTGCCTGTTCTGAATCGCAACCTGAACAAACAGCGCAAAAAAATATTCCGGCATTGCAAACAATTGTGTTGCAACCTGAAACCATTGCGCGTGAAATTTCCTATGACGCATTGGTGCAAGCGGTTAACCAGGCAACTGTGTCAGCGCAGACATCAGGGCGAATCATTGAAACCCCCGTGGACGTTGGTGACTTTGTCAAAAAAGGTGATTTGATTTTGCGCTTAACCAACACTGAACAGCAGGCGCAAATGAATAGCGCCAAAGCGCAGTTTGATGAGGCGCAAGCCAATTATCAGCGTGCGCAGGAATTACTCGGTAAAAAATTAATTGCCAAAGCTGATGCAGATAAAACCGAAGCCCTCTATCAATCCGCCAAGGCGCGATTACAAGAAGCAGAACAACAATTGGCTTACACCGAAATTCGCGCACCTTATTCCGGTATTGTATTAAATCGTACTGTGAACAAAGGCGAAGCGGTTGCGCCCGGTAAAGCCTTGATGACAGGTTTATCTTTAGAAAATTTGCGTTTGCAACTGGATGTACCGCAACAGCACATCACACCACTTCGCCAATATAAATTAGCCAGAATTGCATTGCCGAATGGAAAATTTATTGAAACGCGCGAATTCAGAATTCCGCCCGCAGCCGATCCACAAACTCAATCCTTTAAAATTCTGATTGATTTGCCAACAGCCGATTACGGAATTTATCCAGGCACTTATATCAAAGTGGCATTCGTAACAGGAGAAGAACAATCTCTGGTGATTCCGGAATCGGCTTTATTAAAACGCGCCGATGTCACCGCCGTTTATGTAGTGATGCAAGATCGAATTGAATTCAGGCAAGTGAATATTGCCAGCAAACAAGTGTCAGGCTATCCAGTCTTATCAGGTTTGCAACAAGGTGAAACTATTGCATTGGACGCAGTAGCGGCTGCGCAAGCCTATCAATCCTTACAAAACAAGGATTAATCTATGGATAACACAGAGTCTCAATATTTGGGTATTTCCGGAAAAATTGCCAAAGCTTTTTTAACATCGGAAATTACACCGCTGTTAGCCTTGGTTGGATTTTTATTAGGTTTATTTGCGATAGCCATAACACCGCGTGAAGAAGAGCCGCAAATAAATGTCACTTTCGCCAATGTGTTTATTCCTTTTCCCGGTGCCAGCCCGCAAGAGGTTGAATCATTAGTCACTACGCCCGCTGAGCAAATCGTTTCGGAAATTGAAGGTGTTGAGCATATTTATTCCACATCATCACCCGGCATGGCGACACTCACTGTGCGATTTGTAGTGGGTGAACCTCGCACTGATGCCATAGTACGTTTGTACAACGCGTTTTACGCAAATGGTGATTGGCTGCCACAAAATTTGGGAGTCGGAAAACCTTTAATTAAACCCAAAGGCATTGATGATGTGCCGATTGTTTCGCTGACATTGTGGAGTGAAAAATCCGATATTGTAAATCGCGACTTGTTGGCCGTTGCGCGAAGTTTGCAAACGGAATTACAACGCGTACCCGGGACACGCGATATCGATATTATCGGCGGACCTGATCAGGTAGTGCAGGTATTGTTTGATCCACAGCGGATGGCTGCTTATGGTTTGGTGTTGGATGATGTGCGTCGTGCGTTGATGTCGGCGAATCAATCAACCAGCGCAGGTGACATTCCTTCGGTTAATGGCGATATTCAAATTCAAGCCGGTGATTTTTTAATTAAGCCGGAAGAAGTTGCTGATTTGGTGGTAGGTGTATACCAACAATCGCCGGTATTTTTGCGTGATGTTGCTGATGTGAAATTAAATTCTGATCGCGCAACCCAATATGTTACGCATGGTTTTGGTCCTGCTGAAAAATCCCAATCATCTAATACATACCCAGCAATCAGTTTGGCAGTCGCTAAAAAGCCTGGTGAAAATGCAGTGGAGGTTGCAAACAATCTGTTAGAACGATTGGATCAATTGAAAGGTGTCACTATTCCGGATGCGGTGAATGTTACCGTCACCCGAAATTATGGTGAAACTGCAGAGGATAAAGCGCAAACCCTGATTAAAAAATTATTGTTTGCAACTTTGTCCGTGATTTTATTGGTCTTATTGACTCTGGGAAAACGCGAAGCTTTTGTTGTGGGTGCCGCAGTCATTGTGACTTTGGCGATTACCTTGTTTGCGTCATGGGCTTGGGGCTTTACCTTAAATCGTGTTTCGCTATTTGCGTTAATTTTTTCAATCGGGATTTTGGTCGATGACGCAATTGTTGTAGTCGAAAATATTCATCGCCATATGTCGCAAGGTAAGTTGCCCTTGCAACAAGCCATTCCTCTGGCCGTTGATGAAGTGGGTGGCCCAACAATTCTGGCAACCTTTACTGTGATTGCTGCGCTGCTGCCCATGGCATTTGTCAGCGGTTTGATGGGGCCTTATATGTTGCCCATTCCAATTAATGCTTCGACTGGAATGTTGATTTCTCTTTTAGTTGCATTTGTATTTACGCCCTGGTTGTTTAATCGTTTATATCAACACCATCCTGTTTCTTCTCCCGCTGGAAAGGATGAGATCGAGAAAGGATCAAGACTCACAATTTTATTCACCAAACTCATGTCGCCTTTTTTAAATAAAAAAGCAGGGCGCAAAGCCAGATTGTGGTTATTGGCAGGAATTTTTATCCTGATGTTTTTGTCGATCAGTTTGGTGGTGATGAAAGCAGTGGTGTTAAAAATGCTGCCGTTTGACAATAAAAGTGAATTTCAATTAGTGATTGATATGCCGGAAGGCACAGCCCTGGAAGATACCAATCGGATATTGCTGACACTCGCGCATGAATTGAAAAAAGTTCCGGAAGTCACTCATTACCAAATTTATTCCGGCACAGCTGCGCCAATTAATTTTAACGGTTTGGTGCGTCAACAATATTTACGTCGCGCTGCGCATATGGGCGAGATACAAGTCAATCTTGTTGATAAACATTTGCGTAATCGCAAGAGTCATGAGATTGCATTGGCCGTGCGCGAGCAATTGCAACCGCTGGCAAAACAACTGGGCGCTAATATGAAATTGGCAGAAGTGCCACCAGGCCCGCCAGTATTATCACCTTTGGTCGCTGAAATTTATGGATTGGATTATCAAGGGCAAATTGCTGTCGCCAAACAACTGCGTCAGGTTTTTGAATCCACAGCCGATTTGGTGGATGTTGATGATTCGATAGAAGCAGAACAAGCGCGCTGGATTTTAGTGGTTGATCGCGCTCGCGCATCGCGTTTGGGGATTGATCAAGGCAGTGTTGCCAGTGCAATTCAAACAGCCTTGTCGGGCGATGATATTGCCTATCTGCATGAGCAATCAACAAAAGTACCTGTGCCTGTGAGATTGGAATTGCCTGCCACAGAAAAAGCCAATGCCGAATTGTTGTTATCCATAAAATTGCGCAACGCAGAAGGGCATTTAATTGCCTTGAGTGAAATTGCCAAATGGGTAGAAACACATCGCCAACAAACTATTCATCACAAAGATTTGTTACCTGTGGTGTATGTAACAGGCGATGTTGCTGGTGATACCGACAGCCCGCTCTATGGTTTGGCAGATATTTATCAACAACTTTCTGAAAAACCTTTGGCGGATGGTTCTTATATTCAACAATTTTTAAATTCGCAGCCTGAGTTACCGGTGCAATGGAGTTTGAAATGGGACGGCGAATTACAAGTGACACTCGACACCTTTCGCGATATGGGAATTGCGTATTCAGTGGGATTGGTGCTGATTTATTTATTGGTAGTCGCCATGTTTAAAAGTTATTCAGTGCCGCTAATTATTATGGCTCCCATTCCTTTAACGATTATTGGTATTTTGCCCGGCCACGCGTTGCTCGGCCAACAATTCACAGCGCCCAGTATGATCGGCATGATTGCACTCGCAGGCATTATTGTGCGTAATTCCATTTTGTTAGTGGATTTTATTCAACAACAATTACGCGAAGGTGTTGCTCTGGAAGTTGCCACCATTAATGCCGCTGCTGTGCGTGCATTACCGATTGGTCTCACCGCATTGGCTGCTATGTTAGGTGGATTTTTTATTCTGGATGATCCGATTTTTGGTGGGCTGGCTGTGTCATTAATTTTCGGTTTGTTGGTATCCACTTTATTAACCTTGATAGTGATTCCGGTGGTTTATTACGCATATCACTATCAGTCAACCAACGAATGATTTTTTCAGCAAGAGGATTCAATTATGTCGACTGAACGTGCTTTAACCGCTTTTGCGGGCATCATGGTGTTATTGAGTGTTGCCCTGACTTACTGGGTGCATCCCGGTTTTGTCTGGTTCACAGTGTTTATCGGGGCCAACTTGTTTCAGCAATCCTTCACAGGCTTTTGTCCTGCGACTATGGTGATGCGCAAGTTATTTAATTTGAAATCGGAAAAGGAGATGGCTTGTGATGTGAAATAAGTATCTCCAGTTGTGTCGGATTTTGTTAGAATTGCGCCCGAAAGAAAATAGACTCATTTAAAAGAGACATCAATATGCTCATTCAGGCACCGATTTCACTCGGCGAATTAATCGACAAAATTACCATTCTGGAAATTAAAGCAGTGAATATTGCAGATCCGGCCAAATTAAAAAACGTTACTCACGAACTCGCTGTTCTGGATGCTAAAGTGAGTGAATTGTTGGGTGCAGAAGGCCAGGCAAAATTATCACCTTTGAAAAAAAGCTTGCGGGACATTAATCAGGAATTGTGGATCATTGAGGATGATATTCGCGATTGTGAATATGTAAAAGATTTTGGCGATAAATTCATTCAACTTGCACGCGCAGTTTATGTTACTAACGACAAGCGTGCGAAAGTTAAAAAAGATATCAATTTGGCCTTTGGTTCTGAATTGATTGAAGAGAAGTCTTATAAGGATTATCAGTAAACAACTGCCCTCACCCTAACCCTCTCGATAACGTCTCCATGGTTGTTCTACCTCCTGCATCCATGCAGTCGTCCCGGAGGGAGAGGGAACAGATCCAGATGCGGAGAACAAGAACCCTCTCCCTCTGGGAGAGGGCAGGGTGAGGGCCAACATGCTAACCCAACTTTCCCCGCATAAACTCGAACCTTTTCCCGATCCCTCACAGGCATTGGATGACCCCAATGGTCTGTTGGCAGTGGGTGGGGATTTGCGACCGGAACGCATTCTAATGGCTTATCAAAAAGGAATATTTCCCTGGTTTAATCCTGACGACCCTATTCTTTGGTGGAGTCCGAATCCGCGAACTGTTTTTTATCCCGACAAGGTTCATGCATCTCGCAGTTTGCGAAAAATAATCCGCAAAGGAGATTATCGGGTAACCTTCGATCAATGTTTTTCCGACGTCATCCGCGCCTGTTCCCAGCCTCGAGCTTATGCGGATGGCACCTGGATCAGTGACGATATTATTTCGGCTTATTCTGAAATGCATCGTTTGGGATTTGCGCATTCGGTTGAGGTGTGGTTGGGTAATGAATTGGTGGGTGGGCTCTATGGCATGGCTTTGGGGAAAATATTTTTTGGCGAGTCAATGTTTAGCCGGACAGATAACGCATCAAAAATTGGATTTGTTACTTTAGCCAAACATTTGTCTGATTGGGGGTTTGTGTTGATAGATGCGCAGGTCGCCAATCCTCATTTATTTAGTTTGGGGGCTGTTGAAATTCCGCGTGCCGACTTCCAACAAATACTGATAGACTTTGTCCAGATACCCAGTCATTGGAATTACACTTCACTTGGGCAGACAAGATGACTGATCTTTCCACACTAAAACTCTTTGCCACGCATCCTCACCCTTGCAGTTATCTTGAAGGGTTGGAAGCAACCACAGTGTTTGTTGATCCGCAGGCACCCATAGATGCCGAGCTTTACACTCGCTTGTCCCAAATGGGGTTCAGGCGCAGTGGTGCACATTTATATCGTCCCCAATGTAAAAATTGTGCCGCATGTGTTTCCTGTCGAATTCCTGTTAAAGCATTTACTCCCAACCGTAATCAACGTCGTTGCTGGAATCAAAATAGTGATTTAAGTTTGCATTTGACCGATAGCATAGATACTGATGAACATTATCAATTGTATTCACGATACATTGAAGGGCGACATGCAGATGGTGATATGCATCCACCATCAAAAGAGCAATATCAAAATTTTCTGACCAGTGAATGGGGATTGACACGTTATCTGGAATTCCGTTTGCAAGGTGAATTAATTGCACTTTCGGTGTGCGATCAATTACAGGATGGTCTTTCTGCTGTATACACTTTTTATTCTCCTGATCACGAATGGCGTAGCTTGGGAAAATTTTCTGTGTTGTCACAAATTGAAAAAACCCGTCAAATGGGTTTGGATTATGTCTATCTGGGTTATTGGATAAAAAATTGCAACAAAATGAATTATAAAATCCAATACCGTCCGCTTGAACTTTATTTAAATCAACGTTGGATGTTGTTGCGTTAAAACATTCCTGATTGAAAAACGTCTCAGCTTTTTAAACTGAATTTGCAAATAATTATGCTGGTCGGATTCATATCTTTAAGTGTCTTATAACAATCATTACCAAATGTCCCTCACAAAAGGTTTGCCCAGGTTATAAGAAGGGCAATTGATTGTAAATTGATCTGTCAATATGGAATTTGTAACAATTTTGTGTAGAATGCCGTCGCCCTTTATGGGAACCCTTTTACTTATGGAGATTGTGATGGAAAAGTTAGTATTGGCAGCAGTTTTGGGATCTTTGGTTAGCGGTTCTGTTTTAGCGCAAAATGAATCCCGTGCAGGTTGGTTTGTCGGTGTGGGTTTAACGCAAGTGCAAGCAGAAGAATCGTTACTTGAACCAAAAAATTATCTGCTTGAAGCGGGATATAACTTCAATAACGGTTTTGCTATTGAGTATCAATTTACAGGTACTTACAGTGAAAAATCATTTGATGATGATTTTGTTCTGTATGTTGGTGACCCGGTTGATGGCAACGTTTCATATGATGGTGAAGCCGAGATTTCATTGAAAACTTCCGCTTTATTCGGCTCTTATACTTTTGGTAACAAGTTTTATGGAAAAGTAAAGGCTGGATTTATGAAGGCTGAATACACTTTTGATTCTGACTATGATACAGAAGTTCTTGATGGTGATCTTGCAGGGGAGACATTCTCTTTTAAAGAATCAATATCAGAAGATGAAACAGGTTGGGCTGCTGGTGTAGGTGCTGGCTATGAGTTTAGTTCTTCATCATCTGTTGAGTTGGAATATATCACTACTCAAGACAAAATAGACCTGAAGTTCATTAGTCTGGCTTACAAATATAGCTTCTAATTTTTGTTTTTAAAAAAGAGCGCTAATGCGCTCTTTTTTTTCGTCTGAAAAAATTTGCTATGATGCTCCAAATTTTCAGGCGTATATACATGTCAGCTCCCTGGTCAGAATACAAACAATCCCTGTCAAATGTGATGGCGAAAGATCGTCATGCCTTGTCACGACGATTAAGTGAAATTGAAAAGTTGGCACGTGAGCGGAAACCATTTGATGAATTGTTGCAAAAGTGGGTAGTGCGGCGGGATGTTTCTGTTGAACAGGTGATTGCACGTCAAGCATTAATTCCTTCAAAAATTGAATTTCCTGATTTACCTGTTTGTGAAAAACGGGATGAAATTGCGCAGTTAATTGCCAGTAATCAAGTCGTGGTATTGGCAGGTGAAACCGGGTCCGGGAAGACTACACAATTACCCAAAATTTGTTTATCTCTTGGTCGGGGAACCAAGGGGTTAATCGGGCATACACAGCCACGTCGAATAGCGGCGAATACAGTAGCCAATCGTATTGCAGAAGAATTACAAACAACTCTGGGTGACAAAGTTGGCTATCAGGTAAGATTCAGTGATCAATCCAGCGACAAGACTTTAATTAAAGTGATGACAGATGGAATATTGTTAGCCGAAATCCAGCAAGATCCTTTTTTAAATAAATACGATACCTTGATTATTGATGAGGCGCATGAACGTAGTTTAAATATTGATTTTTTGTTGGGATATCTCAAACAACTTTTGGTTAAACGGCCCGATTTAAAATTAATTATTACTTCCGCGACCATTGATCTTGAACGTTTTTCACAGCATTTTAATCATGCTCCCATCATTGAAGTTTCAGGTAGAACTTACCCGGTAGAAGTTTGGTACCGACCTGTTTACGAATCAGCAAATGAAGATCAGGAGCAGGAGCCTGACCAATACGCTGCAATTCTGGATGCAGTGAATGAAATAGATGCTTATGAAAAATCCGGAAAGGGAAAACGCGGTGGGGACATTTTGATTTTTTTATCAGGCGAGCGCGAAATTCGTGAAGCAGCTGATCAATTACGTAAAGCACAATTGCCGCATTTGGAAGTCTTGCCTTTTTATGCACGATTAAGTTTGGCGGAACAACAAAAAGTATTTGCTCCTCACACAGGTCGGCGCATCGTATTGGCAACCAACGTTGCAGAAACATCGATTACCGTGCCTGGAATTCGTTATGTAATCGATCCAGGCTTCGCGCGTATCAGTCGTTATTCCTATCGCACCAAAGTACAACGACTGCCCATCGAACCCGTTTCACAAGCCAGTGCCAATCAACGTAAAGGACGTTGTGGTCGAGTGGCTGAAGGTATTTGTATTCGTTTGTATTCGGAAGAAGATTTTAATTCGCGTCCAGCATTTACCGATGCGGAAATTTTACGCACAAATCTTGCCGCCGTTATTTTGCAGATGTTGCAATTGCGTATGGGCGATATCCATTATTTCCCTTTGCTTGATGCGCCGGATCATCGATTAATCAGTGATGGTTACAAATTATTGGAAGAACTTCATGCGGTTAATAGCAAAAATCAGTTAACTGCTGTTGGACAACAACTAGCAAAATTACCTCTGGATCCCCGCTTGGCGAGAATGTTATTTGCGGCGCAAGAAAATGCTTGTATTCGAGAATTATTAATTATCGTCAGTGCCTTATCTGTTCAAGACCCACGTGAAAGGCCAATCGAAAAACAGCAAGCGGCTGATCAAATGCATCGTCGTTTTTGGGTAGAGCATTCTGATTTTTTAACCTATGTCAATTTGTGGGATTATTTTGAGACCCAGCGCCAGGAATTAACGCAAAATCAATTGCGAAAATTATGTAAAAAAGAATTTTTGTCTTATTTACGTTTGCGTGAGTGGCGTGATGTGCATCATCAATTGTGTGTGGTGATCAAGGACTTGGGGTTTCGTGTGAATACGGATCCCGCTAATTATGAGTCGGTGCATAAATCCTTGTTAACAGGTTTGCTGGGTAATTTGGGTTTTAATCATGAAGAACGCGAATATTTGGGCGCGCGTAATCGCAAGTTTGCAATTTTTCCCGGATCATCACTTGCCAAAAAAACACCTAAATGGATTATGGCTGCCGAGTTAATAGAAACGGCAAAACTTTATGCACATACTGTTGCCAAAATCGAACCCGAATGGGTAATACAAACTGCAGAGCATTTAATTAAGCGCCAGCATTTTGAGCCCCATTACGACAGTCGCAGCGGGCAGGTGATGGCTTATGAAAAAATCAGTTTGTATGGTTTGATCATTATTGAAAAGAAAATAGTGAGCTATAACAAAATAGATCCTGTTGAATCGCGGAATGTATTTATTCGGGCGGCCTTGGTTGAGGGGCAGTATGGCGTGCATCCGAAGCGGAGATCTTTAGAAAAAAGACCCCACCCTAACCCTCCCCTTGTCAGAGGAGGGGATCAGTCCCTCCCCCTGGAAAGGGGGAGGCTAGGAGGGAGTCAAGCTTTTGATTTTTTCTCCCATCAGGAAAATTTAATCAAAGAGCTGGATGATCTCGAATCCAAATCCCGTCGCCGCGATATTTTGGTTGATGAACAGGAAATTTTTAATTTTTATAACGAACGTATTCCTGAGCATGTCAATAATTGGATCAGTTTTGAAAGCTGGCGCAAGAAAGCAGAGCAAACAGACCCAACAATTTTATTTATTCCGCGAGAGCGATTGATGCGTCACGGGGCTGACTCGGTTACCGACGCACAATTCCCGAACCAATTGGAATGGCGTGGAATGTTATTTCCTTTGTCATATCATTTTGAACCTAATCATCCTTTTGATGGATTGAGTATCCATGTTCCGATGAGTTTATTGCATCTGGTTCCTGAATATCGATTGCAATGGCTGGTGCCAGGCATGTTGCGCGATAAATTAATTGGTTTATTGAAATCTTTACCAAAATCTTTACGAAAACATTTTGTGCCTGTACCTGATGTAGTTGATAAATTACTTGCACGTATAACCCCTGATAACAAACCTTTAACAGATGTGCTGGGGCAGGAATTAAAAAAATTGACCGGTATTGATGTTCCTGCTGAAGCCTGGGTGGAAACGCAAACTGATATTTTTTACCAATGCAATATACATGTGGTAGATGATAAGGGAGAAATTGTAGCGAGTAATCGCAATTTGTTGGAATTACGTGAACAATATAAGAGTCGTGTACAGGAAAATATTCAAACGGCTGCTGTTAATATTGAACGAACTGGAATTACTTCATGGGATTTCACTGATTTGCCTTTGCATGTGCAATTGTCACGTGCTGGAATCAGCATTCGCGCTTATCCTGCACTGGTTGATAAAGGAAGCTCTGTGTCATTACAGGTGATTGATAATCCATTACAAGCTCTGGATATGACGCAGCGTGGGTTGACGCGATTAATTTATTTGTCTGTTCCGGCCCCGGTAAAATATTGTCAAAAAGAATTATTAAAAGGTCAGGCGTTGGGATTGAGTGTGGCAGAAATGGGTAAGCCTGAGCAGGTAATTGACGATGTGATTATGTCGGCCATTAAACAACTGGTTTGCGCAGATCAACATAATTTGCCACGAACACAAGTGGAATTTAATTGTGCTGTGATAAAAGTCAAAGAAGAGCTAATTGGATATGCGTTGAAATTATCGGGTTATTTATCGCAAAGTTTACCTTTGTTGGTTGATATTAAGAAGCAAATAAAACAACACAAAAATAATTTAGCTTTGGTCATGGGGCTTGGGGACATTCAACAACAATTGTCACAGTTGTTTTATCAAGGGGCTATTTATCAAACCCCGGAAAACTGGTTGAGTCAGTATCCCAAATATTGCCGTGCAATTTTGTTGCGAATGGAAAAATTGAATCTGAATCCACAGAAAGATCGTATGTGCATGTCAGAAATCGCCACCTATTGGCAAAGGTTTACAGACCTGGTTAACAAAGAAGGTGCTTATATTTTGGCGCAAAATTCTGCGCTGATGGAGTATCGTTGGTGGATAGAAGAGTTTCGTGTATCTTTATTTGCGCAAACCCTGAAAACGCAAGTGTCGGTTTCGGCCAAGCGGTTGGATAAGCAGTGGGAATTGGTGTTGGGTTTTGGGAATTGAATGTACTTCGTATCAAATTAGTCAGGGAATTCATCCCCTCTCCCTTTGGGAAGACTGCATGGATGCAGGAGGTAGGGTAATGTCTGGAACGATTACCGAGAGGGTTAGGGTGAGGGGCTCTTCACAAAAAATAATTTCCAACATCTGTAACGTTTGCCACAACACATCGTCTAACCTGCGCATTCACTGGTTTTGGCTGGTTGAATTAACTTTCATTAACACTTGGAGATTCGTATGAAAAATAAAATGTCTATTTCAGCCTTGGTTGGCGCTGCATTCGTTGCTTCTGCGGCTTTGTCACCTTTGACTATGGCGTCATCTGATTTAACTGCAAACAATTTGTCTTCAGGTTATACACTGGCTGACAAGACTGAAGGTAAATGTGGTGAAGCCAAGTGTGGTGCAGACAAGAAAAAAGAAGGTAGCTGTGGCGGAGATAAAAAGAAAGAAGGCAGTTGTGGTGGTGATAAAAAGAAATCTGATGGAGAGGGTAAATGTGGTGAAGGAAAGTGTGGTGGTGACAAAAAGAAAACTGAAGAAAAATCAGAATAATTTTTTGTGATTTATCAAGCTGCTATATCCGGTGCAGGTTTAGGCCTGCGCCGGAGCCTGTTGCAAACACTGGAAGCTGTAAGCGACAACCAAATCCAATTTATGGAAGTTGCGCCGGAAAACTGGATTGGTGTTGGTGGTCGTCTGGCAAAACAACTGCGTTATTACACCGAGCGTTTCCCGTTTGTTTGTCATGGTTTGTCTTTGTCTATAGGTTCACCTGCACCACTCAATACCGATTTACTTCAGGACATTAAGCAGTTTATGCGAGAGCATAATATTGTTTATTACAGTGAGCATTTAAGTTATTCAAGTGATCAGGGTCAACTTTACGATTTGTTGCCGATTCCATTTACAGAAGATGCTGTTGATTATGTTGCGGGTCGAATCCGACAGGCACAGGATATTTTAGGTCAGCGTATTGCGATAGAAAATGCATCCTATTATTGTGCTCCACAGCAGGAAATGAGTGAACTCGAGTTTATCAATGCCGTGATCGAAAAATCGGATTGTGCATTATTGTTGGATGTCAATAATGTTTATGTGAATAGTATTAATCACCAATATAACGCTGAAGAATTTTTAAAAAATTTACCGGGACACAAAACGGCTTATATTCATATTGCGGGGCATTATGTAGAGTCAGAAAGTTTGCGTGTCGATACCCATGGTGCTAGTGTAATACCGGATGTTTGGCAGTTACTGAATAGTGCTTATCGTCATTTTGGCGTAAAACCTACATTGCTTGAGCGTGATTTTAATATTCCATCCGTCAGTGAATTATTATTTGAAATTGAACAGATCAAACACTATCAATCACTATGACAAGCTATTCATTTCAGAATACACAGTTTAATTTTACGAAATATTTACGCGATCCTGAAGTGCATCCGAAACCGGAAAATCTTCCTGATGAGCGTATGCAAATTTATGTAGATTTGATCTATAACAACATTGAAGGATTTTTATCTGGTGCGTTTCCGGTGCTGCGCAGTATCATCCCCGACGAGAAATGGCATAAATTAACTCGTGATTTTATTCGAGCACACCAGGCGCAAACACCTTATTTTCTGGAGATCAGTCAGGAGTTCCTCACATACCTTTTCCAGACGGATCATCAATTGATTGATGAATTTCCGTTTATGCGGGCGCTCGCTCATTATGAATGGGTTGAGTTGGCATTGGATGTTTCCCGGGATGAATTACCACCAGAAACTTCTATGCCTGATAGTATAGAAAATCATCAAATCAGTTTGTCGCCACTGGCTGTATTGCTGTCTTATCCTTGGCCGGTGCATCAATTGTCCGTAAGTTTTATTCCGAAAAGTTCCAACACGACAACCTATTTGCTGGTTTATCGAAATCGTCATTATCAGATTCAGTTCATGGAGCTAAGCGCTACCAGTTCTCGATTGTTGCAACTATGTCGTGATAATCCTCAATTGACAATTCGGGATCAGTTAATGCTATTAAAAAAAGAGATCGATAATTCAGCATTTTCCCTCATACAAAATCAGGTCAACACTTTTTTTCAACACTTGCACAGCTTGGGTCTGGTCTTTTTTTGATTTGTCTTGGCATCGGTATGCGTTTATCATACGGCCGCCGGTTGAACGACATAAGCAGGCAAAGAAAATTGTCATTATGGTATTTCGTTCGTTATAAAAATTAATCAGTCTACATAATCAGGACTCATACTATGAAAAAAGCACTACTTCCCTTAGTGATTGCAGCTGCTGCGTTACCATTGTCGGCATTTGCCGAAGTTACTGTTTACGGTAAGGCAAACGTGTCATTGCAAAATGCAGATGAAAATGAAGAATCTGCAATTGAGCTTGTCAGCAATGCATCACGTATTGGTTTGAAAGGTAGCGAAGAAATTAATTCCAGTTTGAAAGCAATTTATCAATTTGAATATCAAACCGAAGTTGATGATGGTGCAGGTGGTACTTCCGGTCAAACATTCACTCAACGTAACATCTATGTGGGTCTGCAAGGTACTGGCGGTACTATTATGGGCGGTCACTTTGATACTCCGGTCAAAGTACTGCAAGAAAAAATTGATCTCTTCAACGATTTGGAAGGTGACATTAATTTTATCGTTGATGGTGAAACAAGATCGAAAAATATTGTTCAGTACTCTACACCAGTGTTTGCTGAAGCTTTCGCTGTAAATGTTGCATATGTCACAGTAGAAAATCATGATCCATTGGTTGAAGTAGACGATGGTACTTCGGTGTCGTTTACTTATACAACACCAATGTTTTATTTAGGATTAGCAACAGAACAAGATGTTACTCTTCAGGGCTTGGATATCACCCGTGTTGCTACTCGTTTGACATTGGGCGCTGTTCAATTGGGTGCACTGTATGAGCAAACTGAAAGTGATGTTATTGATAATGACGACGGATGGATAGTCTCTGGAAAAATCAATGCGACTGACAATCTTTCATTTAAAGCCCAGTATGGCACTGCTGCAGAAGAATACATCGATAAAGCGCCTATCCTTGATGGTGAAGCAACCCAAGCAAGTCTTGGTGTAGATTATCTGCTCTCTAAAAACACGACTTTGTTTGGTTACTACACTCAAGAAACTTTGGACACTGGTTCAGTTGAAACTTATGACAACAGCTGGTTAGGTGTTGGTTTGGAATTGAAGTTTTAATTGATGTTTTAAAAACTCCCTTTGGTAACAAAGGGAGTTTTTTATTAATCCGCGAGTTTGCTTATAAATTCCCATTCTTTTTGCATCACAGGTTGTATCGACAACCGACTCTGTTTGAACAGTGCCATATTTTCCAATTCAGAATATTTTTTTAATTCTGCCAGTGGAATAATTGCCTTAAATGATTTGATCAGTTGAATATCCACTGAGACCCAGCGTGGATTTTCGGTATTGCTTTTAGGATCAAAATAATCGCTTTCAGGATTAAATTGGGTGGGGTCGGGATATGCGGTCTTCACCACTTTTGCTATACCGGCAAGGCCGATTAATTTGCAGCTGCTGTGATAAATCAATACTTCGTCCTGAAGTTTGACCTGATCGCGTAAAAAATTGCGTGCCTGATAATTTCTTATGCCATCCCATCGCCCCGTTTTTTTGGGTGCGGATTTCAGATGTTCAATTCCATAGATATGCGGTTCGGCTTTGAATAACCAATATGATTTTTCTTTCATGACCCCCTCCTGACCTCCCCCTCGGCAACTGCTCCCGACGTTGCTCTACCTCCTGAATCCATGCAGTCGTTACCAGAGGGAGGAACATTACATCCAAGCGCTTAATCTTTCGGCGGTTTGATCGTCAACCAGTTGAAATTGAATGCGGCGTTTTGTCATATCGACAGATTCAATTAACACTTTTACTTTTTCATCAACTGAAAAAGTTTTACCTTCCAGTGTCAAGCGTAGTTTGCCTGAATCAAAATGATTTTGCTTTTCAGTATCTTTGGTGACCAGCAGGACAAAACCATCAATTCCCCAGTCATCCAGTTTTACTCCAAGACCCTGGGAATTAACCAAATTGATAGTGCCTGTGTGCAAAGTGCCAAGATGTTGTTGGGCATACTGGCAGCACAGCCAGTGTTCGGTGAAGCGACTGGCTTGCCTGCCGATGTTGATTTTATGCTGTAATTCTTCTGCAAGTTTTTTTTGTTCTTGCGTATCAGTGACGGGTGGTTCTTCGTTTCGCAGTAGTGCTTTTATTGCCAAATGATTGTAAAAATCCTGATAGCGTCGTATAGGTGATGTCACCATTGCATAGGCAGGAAATCCCAGGCCAAAATGAGGTGCGGCTTCAAAAGATAATGCGCCTGTCTGTTGCATCCGTTGTAACAGGGAATGCAATGATGCACTTTGAGGATTGCTGCGATTCTGTCGCAGAGTTCGAAACAATCTGCAGTAACTTTCAAGGTGCGTCAGATCGCGAGGAAGATCTTGCTGATCTTGCAGAAGATGTTTGGCTTCATCCAAACGTTCAGTGCGAAAGCCTGAATGGATTGAAAAAATACCGTAACCGGGGTGTTGTCTAAAAAAATCCCCTGCACAATAGTTGGTGATGAGCATGGCTTCTTCAACAATTCGATGTGCAATATTGCGTTCCCGCTTTTCAATATGATCAATTTTTTTCTGATCATTTAAAATATAAAAATAATCAGCTCTGTCTTCCATGACCAACGCATTTTGTTGGCGCCACTCTAACCTTATTTCAGCGAGTTGTTGTAAATTTTTCAGTAAATCCAAAATCACTTGTGGCAGATCTGATGAAGTTTGGCCGTCAAGATATTCAAAAACAGATTGGTAGCTGAGTTTATGGTGGGAACGAATTTGTGCTTCACAAAACTGGTAGTTCAGTATTTCACCTGAATGATTAATTTGAATACGGCAAACCAACGCAGCCCGTTTTTGTTCGGCCACTAATGAGTAGGTGTCCTGAGACAATTCCGAAGGTAACATGCCATGCGTTTGGCCTAACAAATAAAGTGTATTGGCACGCTCCCGCGCAGATTGTTCCAACGCGCTGCCAAATGTTATATGTTTGCCAGGATCTGCAATTGCTGTGAATAATTCCCAGCCGGATTCTGTTGGTTGCAAATAAATAGCATCATCCATGTCGCGAGTATTTTCTGCATCAATAGTAACAAAGGGGAGTTGTGTGAAATCCAATTCTGCATTATCAAATGTCAGGGGAGTCCAGTTGATGGTGTTGGCTTGCTGGGTTGCAGCAGGTGTCCATTCGCAGGGCAATTCAAATTTCGCTAACGCATAACGTGCTTCCAAACCGGGTTCATCGGGCTTGCCGGTAATTTGTAAAATATGAACCTGTGTTTTGCCTTCGTTGTTAAAAGGGTGGCGGGATATTTGTGCGTGTAGCCAGTCGCCCACTTCGAGGGATTTTCGTTCTTGAGGCGGAATAAACAGCCAGCGGTTGAAATGTGGGTGATCCGGTTCAATGAATAAATGGGAGCCTTTGCTGACGCAGCGACCAACGAATTTTTGTAAACCGGGTTTAATTAATTTGATCAGTTTGGCTTCGAACTGATTTTTGGCGTTGAGGGTAACCTCAACCTCAACCTGATCATCAGGTAAAACACGTTGCATTTGTTCGGGGTCTACAAACGCTTCGCGACCGTCATCCAGAACGACAAAACCAAAACGTTTGGTTGTGGTGCGAATTTGTCCGGTTGCTATATCTTTTTGTGCAATGAGTGTGTTTTTGAGTTGAGATAACTGGTCTAACGCATTTTTATTGAGCATGAGAGTTATTCATAAGCGATTCGGGGATGGAATCATATCAAAATTGCGTATTATCGTCGCTGAGTCATAATTGACTGAAAGATTTTTTCAAACATAAAAAAGGTACAGATTTTGGACGCATTAAACCAATTGATTTTCCTGGGTGGTGCTTTATTTGTAGTCAGTATTTTGGCGACAACACTTTCTCCACGCATGGGAATGCCGCTGTTATTGGTGTTTTTGATTATTGGAATGTTGGTGGGTGAGGATGGTTTTTTCAAAATCGAGTTTGAAAATGTAAAAGCTGCTTATTTCATGGGCAGTCTGGCATTAGCGGTAATACTGTTTGATGGTGGTCTGCGCACAGAAATGGGGTTATTTCGTGTGGGGTTGCGGCCCGCTTTATCCCTCGCGACACTGGGCGTAGTCATTACGGTTGTTGTGTGCGGTTTATTGGCTTCCTGGATTTTGGATATTTCAATTCTGGAGGGGTTGTTGTTGGGTGCCATAGTGGGCTCCACCGATGCCGCTGCTGTTTTTTCTGTGCTGACCAATCAGGGCTTGGCGCTTAAAGCCCGTGTGGGTGCAGCACTGGAAATTGAATCTGGCTTGAATGATCCAATGGCCGTATTTTTGACTTTGATATTGGTGGAGTTGGTTGTCAAAACACATGATGGATTCAGCTTTTGGTTACTGGGTGATTTTGTCTGGCAGATGGCAGTTGGGGCATTTATTGGCATTGTTGGCGGGCGGATTCTGGTTGCAGGAATTCAGCGGTTGTCACTGAGTCCGGGGTTATACCCACTCTTGGCCCTGTTCGGTGGTGTGTTTATTTTTGGTTTGGCTGCGGTGGTGCAGGCCAGTGGATTTCTGGCTGTGTATCTCGCTGGTTTGATCGTCGGTAATCGTGTGTCGCGTGGTTTGTATAACATTCAACGATTTCACGATGGTTTTGCCTGGCTTGCTCAAATCAGTCTGTTTTTGATGTTGGGGCTTCTGGTTTCGCCTCATGAATTGTTGGATTATGGGATCAGTGCTTTGGTTTTGGGCGCAGTATTGATTTTTGTTGCACGTCCTGTCGCCGTTTGGTTTTCTTTAATTCCATTTCAATTTTCCTGGCAGGAAAAAACTTTTATCAGTTGGGTTGGTTTGCGTGGTGCGGTGCCGATTGTATTGGCGATGTTTCCCTGGATGGCAGGTGTTGAAAATTGGAAATTCTTTTTTAATCTTGCGTTTGTAATGGTGATACTGTCGTTGATTATTCAGGGGTGGACTGTAGGGCCTGTCGCACGCAAATTAAAATTAAATGTGCCATCGAAAAGTTCCCGTGTGCAGCGGGTGGAGTTGGGGGTGCCGGGTGAAATAGGGCATGAATTTATTGGTTATCAATTAGCGGATGATAGCCCGGTATTAAATAAACCTCTGAAAAAAATTCGTTTCCCGGGTAAATCACAACTCTTGTGTTTGTTGCGTAATGGACAGTCTCAGGTTTTGCAGGACACAGAAAAATTTCAAGTGAATGATCATGTGTTTTTTTTAAGTAATCCGCAAGAAATGGAATCACTTGAAAAATTATTAGTAGGTGTTAATGAAACCGAGCGTTTGTCTGCGCGTGAATTCTTTGGTGATTTCGTCATTCGCTCACATGCCAAATTATCCAGCTTGAGTGAACTCTATCAATTTACAGTACCCGCGGAAATGCAAAACTGGAGTATTGCGCGTTACATTCTCAGTAAATATCGCCAGCCGGTCATTGGCGACAGAGTCAGTTTGGGGCATGTGGACTTTGTGGTGTTAAGTATTAAGAATGATCGATTGGAAAAAATCGGATTGAAAATTCATCAGAAATAATGAAAGTGAAGAACTAACCTCTCCCTTGCGGGAGAGGAAAAATATCTACAATCCCACACACTCAAAACACTTAACATAAATTCCTTGAGGATCTTGCATCTGTTGAATATCCTGCAAGGGTTTTGTTAAAGGTTGTAACTGATTTAACAGTTGCAAACTGGAGAAGTGGTTTAACAAATTGGTTGGTGCAGGAATACGGGCATTTTCTGATAAGGAGCGAAAAAATTCTTCTTTCGGTGACAGAGTTCGTTGTACAAATTCGATTTTGTAATTTTTCAATTCAGTATCTTTGACTACAGCATCGATCACATCTTGCAGGCTTCCCAGGTGATCCACCAATCCTATTTCTTTGGCCTTGCTACCTGTCCAGACATGCCCTTGAGCAATTTCATTAATTTGTTCAGGGGTTTTTTTTCGTGCATCTGCTACCAGATTGACAAATCGTTGGTAGATGTTATCCACTCCCGCCTGAATAATTTTGCTGGCTTTTTCAGAAAGCGGGCGATCAATTCGCATATCACCGGCTAATTCAGTTGTGCCTACACCATCAGTATGAATACCAATTTTTTTCAGGGAATTTTCCAGTGTTGGGAAAGCACCGAAGACACCGATTGAACCTGTTATGGTAGAAGGTTGGGCCCAGATCTGGTCACCTGCAGTTGCCATCCAATAACCGCCGGATGCCGCCACACTGCCCATGGAAATATAAATAGGATATTTTTTGTCGCCCAGATGTTCGCGCAGTGCATTAATTTCCGAACGAATAATTTCTGATGCAAATGCACTACCACCACCGGAATCAATACGAATGACCAGCGCTTTGACTTGATTGTCGTCGCGCACCTGACGTATCAGCTCAACCATGGTTTCGCTGCCGATGCTTCCTTCCGGTTGAAAACCATCAACAATATTGCCGGATGCTACTATGACGGCCACTTTATTTTTTTCCACATCAGGTTTTTTGCGTAAATCAGCAAGATATTCTTTGCTTGATGCTGAAACATAGATCTCGTCAGATTTTCCCTTGCCTATCGTTTTTTCCAGATATTTTTCTATTCCCTGACGAGAAAGCGTTTGATCAACCAGTTTTTTTTCCAATACCAGTTTGGCTGTGTCTCCTGCAGTTAATAAAATTTGTGAATCCATGTTATTAACAAAATCATTCAAAGTTCCTGGTTCCAGTTTACGGGAAAATTCAATTTGTGATGTGTAATGCCCCCATAATTCATTGATCCACTGCGCGTTGTGTTCACGGGATTCAGATGACATATCATCGCGTAAATAAGGTTCAAGATAATCTTTATACTTGCCAGAACGGAAAGCGTGTATGGTAACGCCAAGTGAATCCAGTGCGGATTTATAATAATTCATGTAACGACCAAACCCGGTAATTTCCAGATATCCCATTTCATGCATCAAAATTTCGTCTGCAAAAGAGGCAAGATAATATTGATCCTGCGAATAGTTTTCACTGACAGCAATAATTTTTTTCTCTGATTTTTTAAATTCAGTCAAGGCTTGGCCAATGTCATTCATTTTGGAGATGCCGCCGCCCTGTAGCTGCGATAATTCCAATACCAAATGTGTTACGCGATCATCTTTTGCGGCATGTTGAATAGCGTCAACCAAATCACGTACCAGCGTTTCAGTCTCTTGTTGATTTTCGTCGGAGAGGATAAGGCTAAGTGGATCAACATAGGTTTTTTGATCTACCAATATTCCTGTTGGTTGTATCGTCAAAGCAAATTTTTCCGGTAAGGGTTTTGGCGCATTGGCGCCAATAAAACTGAGAAAAATAACTAACAAAAAGAAATAAAAAATACTTTTGATGATAATACGTATGACATTGAATATTTTTCCGATAAAACCAAAGAACAGACGAAATGGTCCCGGTTTTTGCGGGGCAGGTGGCGGCGGTGAACCTGGCGCAGGTTTGGGTGTTGGCACCATACTTTGAGGATCATAATAATTAACAGACATATAAAATTCCTTAATTTTTTTGCGGTAACCCGGATTGCTGTTGTGATAAAAAATATCGCCAATACTGCAGCCAACGGCTGGTCATCATGGATGAAATGAAAAGTGTTGTAACCAATAGTGTGATTAACCAATCGCTCCATAAGCTTCGGGTATAGGCTACCGGAAAAATAGCCACGAAATATATCAGGCAAACGAAGCAGATCCAGGAGTAGGTGCGGAATGTTTGTTTGATCAGGCCGGGGATAAAAACTAACAAAGGTATAAGTTTACAACTGGCAACTGCCCAATCAACCGGTAACTTCCACTCGGTATACAGCATCATGGCAATCAATATCAGATAACTCAGGAGTGCTATAGGTCTACTCCAGGATAATCTTTTTTTAAAAATTTGCCCTTGATCGTTTGTGAGAATTAAAGGTTCTTTGTTGCGTTTGTACATAACTAACCGATGGTTTGGGTGTGTGAATGTTTGTCTTCAAACAGAGTTTACTTTTTTATCCAGTTAAAAGCTGCTGTCTATAGTGTCTGCTGGATTAAATAGTTGAAGTTAGTTTGCAATTAAAGCACGAGACATTCAAATTGGCGACACTTGTAGGCTATTTTCAAGCAGTATTTTGTTTGAGTTATTTTTACGAGTGCCGCTTGTTTGAAATCAGGAGGATTCCCGCAGGGGGTGGCATTGATGTGTTAATAATTGTGAATAAAAATCCTGCAGTTTAATGCAGGATTTTTTATTTGTGGTTCCGGGAGTTATCATTAATGGGTAATGACTTCCAGCATGTCTGCTGTTTTGACTATATCAACTTTTACATTGGCGTTGTTAACTTGAACTTTTGAGTACAAAGTAGTACCTAAAATATCTCCTGAAATGGTGAGGTCATAAGTGCCGTTAATAACGGGGATAGAATAGGCACCAGTATTGTAGACCGGGTAAGTTTTTCCATTCAGACTGATCATGATACCGTTCAATCCTTCGCCTACATCGTAAAAATCATTGTTATTTGCATCGTTATAAGCAACGCCGGTAATAAAAAATTGTGCTCCCGAGCGCGCAAAATTTTCTGTCAGCATGGAGGCCAAATAAGTTGTACTGTTTGATGTAAAATTGCCTTGTTTTTGACCGACACCAATTTCCCTAAAGCCAGCATTTAAAATATTGGATCTATGTCCTGCTGATTTAAACAATCCTTCATGATGTGATAAAGCGTAGTTGGTTAAATTTATGCTGGAGCTTCTTGTGCCTCCCCAGGCAATATTTTCACCATTTTCCCAGGTTCCGGTAAACAGATAGCCAGCCGCGGTCATACGTTGTGTTGCTGTGCTGTCGTTAGCACCTGTGTGAGAAAATGTATCTGTGTCCAACATCCATTGTGAATGCGCGCGTGCGGAATCGATTAGAAAT
>CAMLML010000058.1 GCA_946481095.1 uncultured Cellvibrio sp. | reverse complement strand
AAGTTCGGTGAGTTCGTCTGATGGTGGTATTACCTGGACAGCGACTCTGACTCCAACTGCGAGTGTCACTGATGCAACCAACATCATCACGCTTGCCAATACCGGTGTGACGGATGCAGCGGGTAATGCGGGTACAGGTACAACGGATTCGAATAATTATGCGATAGACACGGTGCGCCCGACGGCATCACTTGTGGTGACTGATACAGCTTTGGCAGCAGGTGAAACTTCATCAGTGACTATCACATTTAGTGAGGCTGTTACTGGATTTACCAATGCAGATTTGGCTGTTGCCAACGGTACATTAAGTTCGGTGAGTTCCGGCGATGGTGGCATTACCTGGACGGCAACTCTGACGCCGACTGCCAGTGTGACGGACGCCACCAATGTCATCACGCTTACCAATAGCGGTGTGGCAGACGCTGCAGGAAACGCAGGAACCGGTACGACTGATTCGAATAACTATGCGATTGATACTGCACGTCCCATAGCATCCATTGTGGTGGCTACTACGGCACTAATCGAAGGTGATACTTCTGCAGTCACTATCACATTCAGTGAAGCTGTGACGGGATTCACCAATGCCGATTTAACCATCGAGAATGGCACTTTATCCGCAGTCAGTAGTGGTGACGGTGGCATTACCTGGACGGCAACTTTAACCGCCGCTGTAGGTGTGAATGATTCCACCAATGTGGTTACTTTGGACAATACCGGAGTAGCAGATGCTGCGGGTAATACTGGTAGCGGTACTACAACGTCCAACAATTACACCGTGAATATGGCGAATAGTGCGTCGATAGTCAGTGGCTTGAATGGCGGTGCAACCTATATTGAAAATGGTACAGCGGTAGCGATTGATGCAGACGTGTCAGTCAGCGATGCTGACTTTGATGTGCTGAATGCGGGTAATGGTAATTACTCAGGTTCGTCTCTGGTGGTAGCACGTTCCGGTGGAGCCGTTAGCAGTGACATTATTGGATTCACCAATGGCAACGGTATTAACCAAATCGGTAACAGTTTGATTAAAAATGGGCTGTCGATTGCCAGTGTGAATAGCAGTGTTCAAGGTCAATGGACCATCACCTTTACCGATGCCAATACTGAAATTCCAACCCGTGCGGATGTGATCGCGGTATTGCGTCAATTGACTTACAGCTCCAGCAATGAAGATCCGGCAACCAGTCTTAATCTCGATCTGGTATTCAACGATGGCATAGTCACTACACCCGGTGTGGCGGCGGTCACAGTCACGCCTGTCAATGATGCTCCCACTCTCACAGCAACAGCTTCATCCCCCACATTCACCGAAGGTGGATCAGCGGTGAATCTGTTCAGTGGTTCGGCTGTATCCACAGTGGAAGCAGGGCAGTTGATTACCGAATTGCAATTGACTGTTACCAATCTGGTGAATGGAACGGATGAAATCATCTCGATTGATGGCAGTAATCTGGCATTAACCAACGGTAATTCGGCTAGCACCACAACCAATGCTATGACAGTTAATGTGAGTGTTTCAGGTTCGACAGCCACTTTGGTGTTGACCAAAACTGCAGGCATCACAACGGCGGCGGCGCAAACTCTGGTGAACGGCATCAGCTACAGCAATACCAGTGAAGCGATGACCAACTCCAACCGCACCGTGACCTTAACGCGTGTGGTGGACAACGGTGGTACAGCAAATAGCGGTGTCGATACGGCAACAATCTCGGTTGCTTCAACAGTGACTGTCACGGCAGTGAATGATGGACCTGCAATTTCAGGAACACCGACTAACAGTGTTAATCAGGATGCTGCTTATACATTTACTCCTGCGGCTTCTGATCTGGATGGCGACACACTGGTCTTCAGTATCCTGAATAAACCGATCTGGGCCAGCTTCAACACAGCAACCGGCGCACTTGCGGGAACGCCTGTGAATGCGGATGTCGGTGTAACCAATGGCATAGTGATCAGCGTCAGTGATGGCACTACATCAGTCAGTTTGTCTGGTTTCAATCTGACTGTGGTCAATGTGAACGATGCGCCGACTATCAGCGGCACACCGGCAACGAGTGTGAATGAAGACTCGGCTTACAGCTTCACACCAACCGGTGCCGATGTGGATGCGGGTGCAACTCTGGTTTACAGCATTACCAATCAACCAACATGGGCAACATTCAGCACAGCAACGGGTGCGTTGACCGGTACTCCGGCGAATGCTGACGTGGGCACAACCACAGGCATAGTCATCACGGCGAGCGATGGCAGTCTGAGTACGAACTTACCTGCGTTCAACCTGACAGTCGTCAACGTGAATGATGCGCCAACAATTGCTGGCGTGCCTGCAACCAGTGTTGATCAGGATGTGGTTTACAGCTTCACACCAACAGCCAGTGATGTGGATGTGGGAACAACCCTGACTTACAGCATCACCAATAAACCAACCTGGGCCAGCTTCAATACAGCCACCGGCGCTTTAACCGGTACACCGGTTTATGCGGATTCAGGTGTTTATTCCGGTATTGTGATCAGTGTGTCTGACGGTGACTTGTCGGCGGCATTGCCCGCGTTCAGCATCACCGTAATTCAAGGCCAAAACCCTGATGAGCCAATGTTAACGGCTCCTGCAGACTTGACCTTGAATGCAACGGCGCTCTATACGCCAGTGAGCCTGCGTCAATTGCTGGGTCTGGCTGCCAACACTACACAAACGCAAGTGGATGCAGCATTGAATGCACTGGCTTCCAATGTATCCGGCAATAACTGCTGCACTACTGCACCTGAAGGTTTGAATGCCAACAATGCACTGTTGCTGGCACCCGGTCGTCATGAGGTTCGTTGGGTTGCACGTAATACAGGCGGTCTGACTGACGAGGCTATTCAAGTCGTCAACATCAAACCACTGGTTAACTTCAGCAAACCGCAAATCGCGATTCGCAACAGCCAGACTGAATTCCGTATCCTGCTGAATGGCCCATCACCGGTTTATCCATTTGAGGTGGCTTATCAGATCCATAACAGCACAACAGCCGCTACCAATGAGCACAATCTGGTTGCGGGTATTGCGCAATTTACGGTGGATAGCCCGTTGGAAGTCGTCATTCCTGTGACTATCAATCCATTAACGGGTATAGGTAACCGTGAGTTGGTAGTGGCATTTGCAGATTCACAACTCAATGCCGGTGCTGCCAATCGTCATAACATCAGCATTCGTGAAGGTAATTTACCGCCGATAGTGAAACTGGTGTTGACCCAGGGCGGTATTGAAACTTCACAAGTAACACCGAATGCGGGCGCTGTCACTGTTCAGGCGCAAGTCAGTGATTTCAACTCCACTGATACTCACAGTTTTGATTGGTCAGCAACCCAGGGTCTTGCGGACACTGATGGCAATTCGACTAACGCCAACCGCGTATTCAGCCCGTCAGGTTTGTCAGGTGCACACAAGGTATTGGTGACAGTCACTGATTCCGGTGGTGCCAGTGTTCAGGCAGAGTTGAGTTTCAGAGTCGTGGCTTCGTTACCGACCCTCAGTGTTAACGAGGATGTGGACAATGATGGCGTCAGTGATTTGGACGAAGGCATTAACGACAGTGATGGCAACGGCATACCCAATTATTTGGACAATATGCCAAGCTCCAACGTGTTGCCGCAGGTTGGGTTGATCACGGATTCTTATCTGATTGAATGTGATCCCGGTGTGCGTTGCGGTTTGGGTCTGCTGGCCTTGACCGGTAATTCCGGAGGCGTGCAAATTCTGGATAACGAAGTAGAAACTCTGGGCGGATTGGTCAAAGACGACAAGTTTGTCCCTGCAGGTGGAATCTTCGACTTCGTAATCAAAGATCTGCCAACGCCCGGCCAAACCGTGAGAGTGGTCATACCACAACAAGCACCAATTCCGGCCAATGCGGTTTATCGCAAATTCCAGAAAGGCAAATGGATCAACTTTGTGGAAGATGCCGATAACAGCCTGCATTCAGCTGCTGGTAATCCCGGGTATTGCCCACCACCCGGAGCCGTTGATTGGCAACCCGGTTTGACGGCAGGTCATCTCTGCGTGCAGTTGGGTATAGAAGATGGTGGCCCCAATGATGATGATGGTTTGGTCAATGCGGCTGTATCTGACCCCGGAGCTGTGAGTGCACCGGAAGCCGTCGTCGAAATTAAAACCAAAGGTAAGGGCGGTGGTTCCATGAGTCTGTTGTTCATTCTGTTGTTGGCTGCGTTCTTGATTCCAGTGCGCAAATTGAAAGCAGGTCTGTTTGTGATGCTGACCTTGGTGGGAATATCCAGTAATACCCAGGCTTTGGATTGGGAATCGGTTAAAGACAAAATATCTGTGCGTCTCGATGTTTATGAGGCGCAATACGAAGCCGAACAATCCCATCTGCAAGCTGACATAGATGCAGCAGGATTTGACGCACAAGTCACTGACTTTGATCTGGACAAAACCGCTTATGCCATTTCTATTGGCTATCAATGGAGTGAACTGACCTACACCCAACTGGGCTATTTGGATCTGGGTGATGTGAAAGTGAATTTGATTCTGGATGCGGCTGAAGACAGAAATGCTTTCAGCAAAGCCCTCGAAAATTCCTATCCCATCACCGCCAACGGAATTACGTTGGTACAGGGTTTGAGTATGTACCCTCATTCCAAAGTCCATCTTTCGACAGAAGCGGGGGTGTTTATCTGGGATGGAAAAATCAATGTCGCCAGCGACCAACTCAATCTGGATTACGACAATCAAACCGATTTGTTGTTTGGGTTTCGATTGGATTATGAATTGATTTCCCGAATGAGTTTGGGGGTGTCACTGCAACATCTGGCGTTTGATCAACAGGCAATGGATTTGTTTGGTGTTTCGGCGCGGTATCAGTTTTAGATTGAAAAGCCTTACCCCCTCCTAACCTCCCCCTTGGCAGGGGGGAGGGACTTTACTCCCTATTTTATTTGCGAAGTGAAATCTGTTCCCTCCCCTGCCAAGGGGAGGGCTAGGGTGGGGTAAGGTTTTTCGAAGGCTTTAAATTTGAATTCTCCCTCCCATCCCGTTATCTTGCCTGCCTGAAAAATAAATTCGCTGGATTACAATATGTCAGGCATCAAAGAAATTGTTTTAACTTTTAGTTGTAAGGACTCAAAAGGCATAGTCGCCGCAGTAGCCACTTTGTTTGCAACTCTCGGATTCAACATTAAGGAATCATCACAATTTGAAGATGTGGATAAAGCACAATTTTTTATGCGTACCGAATTTGAATGTCCACCCGGATACAATTTGGGTCAGATTCGTTCTTTATTTAAACCTTTGGGCGAACAATACCAAATGGATTGGGCGATTTTCGATAAACAATATAAACCCCGTGTGTTGATTGCTGTTTCACAGTGGGGGCATTGTTTAAATGCACTATTGAATTCATGGAAAAATGGCACGCTACCAATTGATATTGTGGGCGTGGTGTCCAATCACAATGTGATGCGTGATTTAACTGAATGGTATGAATTGCCATTTCATTATTTGCCGATTACATCGGACACCAAAGAACAACAGGAAAATCAGGTGTGGCAATTAATGCAGGATTTGCAAGCGGATTTTTTGGTGCTCGCACGCTACATGCAAATTCTCTCCGATGATTTATGTAAAAAATTAAACGGCCGTGCGATTAATATTCATCATTCATTCTTGCCAGGCTTTAAAGGCGCAAAACCCTATCATCAAGCTTATGACCGCGGTGTGAAATTGATTGGTGCAACAGCGCATTTTGTTACAGCAGATTTGGACGAAGGTCCGATCATCGAACAATCCGTTGAGCGTGTGTCACACGTTAATTCGCCAGAAGAAATGGCAGAGATTGGTCGCGATATAGAAGCCGTAGTGTTAAATCGTGCAATCCGTTGGCACGCCGAACACCGTGTGTTGATCAACGATAATAAAACAGTGGTGTTTTCACGCTAATGGCCACTTTATTATTTAAACTCAAAAATGTTTTGGATGATGAAGCCGAAGAAGTTCGTGCTTTATTGTCTGAAAATGACATTCACTTTTACGAGACCCATGCCGGTTTTTTTCGCATGGGTCTTGATGCAATTTGGCTGCACGATAAATCTCAATTGGAAACCGCTAAAAATCTGATTCAGGAATATCAAATCCAACGCGCAGAACAACAACGAAAAAATTATGCCGAATTGGTAGCGCAAGGCGAAGCCATAGGTTTCTGGAAAAATATTGTCTTACATCCGATTCGTTTTTTTGCTGCGCTAATTGCAATTGCCTTTGTGTTGGTGCTGACTTTGGTTCCGTTTTTGTTTTTATAGGAATTAAGAAAGTTTCGATTCTACTGTTTTATCCAATTACATGGCCCAAATGAAATATGGGCAAATACATGGCAGTGATGATTGTTATTTCCAAGAGAATATTGAACATAAACACTATAAGAAATAATTTTATGGAAAGTGTACTGCGGGTAATAATAATCAGCAAAAGCAGGCATAGTTGGACAATAGCCGCATAGACCATTCCAATCCAGACAAAAGGAATATGATTAATTATCCAGTGGGTGAGTGTGGGGAGCTCTGCTCCGAATCCTGAAAAAGTTTCGGAGAATTGTTTAATTACGTATCCCGAGTTTGCATTAAAAAGGATTACCCACAATGTGATGATAATTACTGTCAAATAAAACCAAAAGCCTAATTGCTTTTTTTGATTCTGATTTTGCATATGAGTAATTCTTTACGTGAATCTGCGTGTCATCCCTGCGAAGGCAGGGATCCAGCTCTTGGTTGTATTCACTTTTAAGAGCTGGATTTTGCTTTCACAGAAATGACGATAGATTATTTATCTTTCAAAAATTCTGACAATGCCGGTGTCATTACGCCATTGAAATCAAACAGCGCCTGATTTTCCCAGCTGTTGCCGGAAGCGGGATCGGCTGGGTCCCATCCATTACCGGTTACGGCTGTCCAGGTTGCGTCCCAATAGAACACGCCCAATCCGCGACCGTTGGGCACTGCGCGAACAATGGAAAGTACATCACGCAGGTTGGCTGCTTGTCCGGCGGGGGTGGCGGGGTAGCCTGCGACCAGTTGATCAGTTGAGCCAATAGTGTTTGGGTGGAAGTCGTTGAAATCCAGTGTGAATGGGTAGGCCGTTTCAGCGACCAACACATCTTTGTTGTAACGGGCCGATATGTCATTCAGGTTGTTTTGCAAATCACCCAGAGACCCATGCCAGTAACCGTAGTAAGAAGCGGCAATGACATCGAACTTCACACCTTGGGCGGTGATATTGTCGAACCACCAACGGAAAGTACCGTTGTTACCACCTTCAGCCAGATGCAATACAACTTTGGTTTTGGGTGAACAAATTTTTACGGCGTTGTAGCCTGCTTTCAGGAAACGCGCCAGATTCTCCCAGCTGGGTGGATTCCAGGTGTGACCATAAGGCCAGAGCATGCCGGAGTTGAGTTCGTTACCGATTTGGATCATGTCTGGATAAGCGCCTGATTCACGTACAGCGGCACAGGCAGCGAGTGTGTGAACGAATATGGCTGTTTCCAGTTCATCAATAGAAAAGCTGGCCCAGCCTGCAGGGATGGATTGGTGCCCAGGGTCTGCCCAGGTATCTGAATAATGCAGATCAACCAGAACTTTAAGGCCTTGTTGTTTTGCGCGTTTGGACATTTCACGCAATTCTTTCAGGTTGTGGTAGTTATCAGCAGGATTAACCCAAACCCGCAAACGCACGTGGCTGGTGCCTTGGTCTTTGAGAATTTTCAATGCTGATTTCGGATTCGGGTTGTTTCCGTTGTAGTAGAGTCCACCCAGATCTTCGGATTTTTTCAGGCTGGATACATCAGCACCGCGCACTGATAAATTCACAGCCCCGGTTTCCAGGCTGACTTCATCAAAGTTTGTCCATTCACCTGCGGTGGCATCTGTGTGCAGCCCGATTTTACATTCGCCTTTTGCGGTGGCATTGGCGGAGACGGCTACCTGAACCCACTGCCCCGACCATGCTGCCGGAATATCGACACGCTTGGTTCCCTTGCCACAATCAAGCGTGATATAGGCTTGATTGTGGCCATTACTACGACGTCCCCAGGCTCTGAGTGTATAAGCTCCTTTTTGCAAACCGGTGACAGTTTGGGTTGTCGCAACTGAATAATCAGTTCCCGCCCAATGTGAAAGTCGATAAGACTCGGCTGAAGACTGGCCTCCCCATTCAAGGAAATCCGCATCTGCATTACCAACACTGCTCCAGCCGGAAGGCGAGGCCACACTGGAACCATCAGCTTCAAATCCCGGATTGGTTATCGGTATGGGTTCACCGGCTTCTACTGCCAGTGCATTAATAGAAAAGGCGACGACTATAGCGGCACCTAATCCCAATTTGCGTATGGTCATGGTTATATCCTGATATGAGTGAAGAGCGGCTTATGATAGAGGCTTAACCCGCTGCAGGTTGTGATCCAGTTATTAAAGGGGGTGAGCAACAATTAAACAAGAATTAATATTTTGAGATATTTTCACAAATCCATTTTTGTTTGGTTTCACGTCGTCATCCCTGCGAAGGTTGGGATGACGATTAATTTTGATTCTGCAAAACTCTCATTTTGATTTATTAAAATGAAAGTTGTGCGTTCATCGAAATTTTTTTCGGCGCCCTAAGGCCCGGAGCAACAATAGAATAAAAGATAAAATCAGCGCCAAAGGCCATGAGCCTATCATCATAAAAGGCGTCCAGTCTTTTACCGGATAAATAGTGCCGCTGAGTGTATCGGCTTTAAACGCTTCGCTTTGCGCAACAATTTTTCCTTTGTTATCGATGATGGCACTGGGGCCGTTGTTGGTGTTGTAAATTAAATAGCGTCCCGTTTCCAATGCGCGCATCTGTGCCATTTGCATAAATTGTTTGGATTGAATGGAATCCAGAAACCAACCGAGATTATTCAGGTTTAATAATACCTGTGTTTCTTTGGCTGATTGTGCAATTAAATCCGGATAAACAATTTCATAACAAACTGCAGGTGTGATGCGTATGCCTTTGGCAATCAAACCATGCTGTTCTTCAGGGCCGAGATGAATAAATGATGTGGGTAAATTAAAAAACTCAATCAATCCGCGCAGATAATCTTCAAGCGGAACATATTCACCAAAAGGGACTAATCGGCGTTTGTGATAAAAACCATAACCACTGCCAAGTCCCACGATGGAGTTGTAATATTTTTCATTTTTTTCATCGTCATAAATTACACCGGTAAATAGTGCAGCTTGATTGTCCGATGCAATGCTGTTCATTTCTTCCAGAAACGGTAATGCGGTGTGAAAGGTGAGGGCGGTGGGAATGGCGGCTTCCGGCCAGATCACCCAATCGTTTTTCCATAAGTCTTTGCTTTGTTCACGTAATTGATCAAGACTTTGGTGAACACTTTCTGTTGACCAATTTAATTTTATATCTTGCGATAAATTGGGTTGTACCATGCCAACACGGATGGGTGTATTTTCCGGTTTTGCCCAAATAGTATTTTGTAAAAACAATCCGGCCATCCAAAAGCCAATTACCGGAATAATGGAAGACAAAAGAGTGATTCGTGATAAAGAAGATTCTTTTTTAACAAACAGAATGGCTTCGGCAATCACGCCTGCGGTAACCGCCAGAATAAAGCTGATACTCATTACACCGCCAACAGCCGCCCAACCAGACAGCCATGTATCGAGATGCCCATAACCCAGATATAACCAGGGAAATCCTGTCAAAAGCCAACTGCGAAGCCATTCACCCAGTAGCCAACATGCTGGTAGCACTATAATTAAATTCAGTGGGTGATCACGAAACCATTTGCCGGAAATATAAAAAGGTAATGTAAAAACAAACGCGAGAAACAGTGCAAATACCAACACAATTAATGAAGCCAGAAAAACAGATGCGCCGCCAAAATTATGTACGCTGACATACACCCAATGCACACCACCGAGATAAAGTCCCAAACCAAAAATAAAACTGCGTTTTAAACAAATGGAAAGCGTTTGTTGCTTTAGTGCCAGTGCGAAAATAGTTAATGCGATAAGGCTGATTGGCCAGATATTAAAGGGTGCAAAGCTGAGTGTTATGGCTGCGCCGGAAATTAATAAAACCAGATAATTCAAGTAGATTGGCATGATGTTTTATTTGTAGGTTGGATGCAAAACCCAACATTGAGTTTAGATCAAAGATTTTTGTTGGGCATTGCTGCCCAACCTGAATTATTCGGCGACAAAAGTTAAACGTACCAAATGAATTTGGCGATTATCAGCGTAAAGAACACGGAATTGCATATTATCAATCTGGACAACTTCATTACGTTTTGGCAAATGTCCGAACTCCTGCATCAAAATTCCGCCGATGGTATCGAAGTCTTCGTCGGTAAATGTTGTTGAGAAATATTCATTAAAGTCTTCTATTGATGTCAAGGCTTTGATGATGTAATCCGTTTCGTTAATGCGTTTTATGAAGTCGGACGTTGCATCATGTTCATCAGTTTCATCCTGAATTTCACCGACAATTTCTTCCAATATGTCTTCGATGGTTAATAGCCCGGAGATATCACCGTATTCATCCATAACCAATGCCATGTGATAACGGTTTTCACGGAATTCTTTTAATAAAACATTAACTCGCTTGCTTTCGGGAATAATATTCGCCGGGCGCAAAATACTTTCGATATTGAAATTATCGGTGCCGCGCAAAGCCAGCGGTAATAAATCTTTTGCCAACAAAATACCTTTGACATCATCCATGCTGTCGCCAATGACCGGAAAACGGGAGTGGCCTGATTCAATTATTTGCGGTAAATACTCTTGCAGTGAATCATCAATACGCACCGCCACTATATGTGATCGGGGAACCATGATTTCGCGCGCTTGCAGTGAAGAAACATCCAGAGCGCCTTCAATAATGCTCAATGCTTCCTGATCCAGCAATTTGTTGTCTGCTGCATCTTTAATGATTTCGAGTAGTTCATCTCTGGATTTGGGTTCCGCACTGAAGGCGTGCAGCAGTTTATCCAACCAGGATCGTTCGTGTTTATCAGCGGTGGTATGACTCGGATGTTCGTCCGACATGATGTAATTTCCCATTAAATTATTCTTCGACCAGAGAGAGATCTTGATAGGGTGCAGGAAATCCCAAGCTCAACATAATTGAGGTTTCCAACTTTTCCATTCGCTCGGCTTCTTCATCTTCAGTGTGATCGTAACCCAATAGATGAAGACTGCCGTGAACCAGCATATGTGCCCAATGTGCATCCAGGCTTTTTTGTTGTTCCTGTGCTTCACGCTCAACAACTGGCGCGCAAATGACAATATCCCCCAGAAGCGGGACTCCTACTTCTTCCGGAATATCTGCCGGGAAAGACAACACATTGGTTGGTTTTTCTTTACCGCGATATTGCGTATTTAATTCCTGACTTTCTTGTTCATCAACAATATACAAACTGACTTCGGCATCATCAAGCTGTTGGCTTTTTAATGCCGCAACAATCCAGTCTTCACATTTTTCCTGTGAAGGTATGTGCTGGCTTTGACTGTTAATTTCAATGTCGATTTGGTAATTCATGATCAATCGGTTTTGGGCTGCTTTTGCTCAAAAGCTTCATAAGCTTCAACAATGCGTTGCACTATTGGATGCCGCACAACATCTTTTGACGTGAAATGGGTAAAGCTGATGCCTTTTACATTTTCGAGAACATCGATCGCATGGCGCAAGCCTGAAGCCATGCCACGAGGTAAATCAATTTGTGTCGGATCGCCGGTAATGACTGCAGTAGATCCAAAACCAATTCGCGTTAAAAACATTTTCATTTGTTCGCGCGTTGTATTCTGGCTTTCATCCAAAATAACAAAAGAATTATTCAACGTACGCCCGCGCATAAATGCCAGAGGCGCCACTTCAATGACTCCACGCTCCATTAATTTGCCAACTGTTTCGAAGCCCAGCATTTCAAACAGTGCATCATAAAGAGGGCGTAAATAAGGATCGACTTTTTGTGCCAGATCGCCCGGCAAAAATCCCAGTTTTTCCCCTGCCTCAACAGCGGGTCTTACTAATAAAATACGTTCGACTTCATTCTTAAGCAATGCTTCCACTGCACAGGCAACAGCGAGGTAAGTTTTACCTGTTCCCGCAGGGCCAATACCAAAATTAATATCGTGTTTTTGTACAGCTTTGACATAATTTTGTTGGTTTAATCCGCGAGGTTTGATGGTGCATTTCTTGGTGCGGATTAAGGTGATGCCATTGGAGTCATCTTGCTGGCTTGTCTGGCTGGGCGTATCCAATGCCAATTCGCCTTGCTCCGTCTGGGCCATCATTTGTTCTATGCCGGATGTTTGCAACGCCAAGTGAACTTCGTCTGCGGTCAGCTCGCCTTGCTCGGTAATTTTGTAGAGGCTGGATAATAATTCGCAAGTAATCAGTGTGGCTTCCTCTGATCCGCGAATTTCGAACTGGCTCCCGCGATGGCGTATTTCTGTGCCTAGTCTTTCTTCAATTTGTCGCAGGTTTTGCCCGAGTTGTCCGGACAGGCTGGCTATGCGGCGGCTGTCATCAGGTTCCAACTTCAGTTGGCGTGTATAAGGCTCTGATAGGCTAAGGTGTGTGTTCAAAACAACAATCAATCTCTTTTTAACAGGTTGATGACAGACTAAACCATAAATCTTTCAAGATAAAGTTTCATTTTCAGCTTTTAATACGGAAAATGTTCACTGCAATAGGAAATCATGGTAGTTTTTCACAGCTCGGGAGCCGGTGCTGCTCTATGATAAAAAATAAAACAGTGGTTTAACATTATCCGGGGGGTTGGTTTGACTAAAATTCTTGTTGTTGATGACCATGATCTGGTTCGTACAGGGATAATGCGCATGTTGGCTGACGTGGATGATTTCCAGATAGTTGGCGAGGCCAAAAGTGGCGAAGATGCTGTTACCAAAGCGCGTATTCTCAAGCCGGAAGTCATATTGATGGACGTCAAAATGCCGGGTATGGGCGGCATAGAAGCCACCAAAAAATTACTCAATGTCAATCCCAATCTCAAAATAGTGGCTGTGACGGCTTGCGATGATGATTTGCATCCGACGCGATTAATGCAAGCCGGTGCTATGGGGTATGTCACCAAAGATGCCGACTTCAGCGAGATAGTGGACGCCATACACAAGGTGGTTCGCGGTGATATGTACATGAGTGCGAGCATAGCCCAGCAGATGGCGCTCAAAAATTTTTCTGGTTCTTCGCAAGAGTCTCCTTTCCAAAAATTATCCCAGCGTGAATTACAGACGGCAATGCATATTGCTAACGGTAAAAAAGTGCAGGATATAGCCGATACTTTTTGTGTAAGCCCCAAAACGGTCAACTCCTATCGGTATAGAATTTTTGAGAAGTTGGATATTAATAGTGACGTTGAGCTGACGTTGTTGGCGGTTAAGTACAATTTATTAGATCCAGAATCAGTTGTTTAATGTCCGACGATTTATTACCCGAATTATCCAAATCCGAATTTGATTCAGAACGATTTCTTGCCAGTACATCACAGCAACCTGGTGTGTACCAGATGTTTGCTGCCGATGGAAAAATTCTTTATGTTGGTAAAGCAAAAAATTTAAAAAAACGACTTGCCAGCTATTTTCGAGCCAGTGGATTAAGCTCGAAAACCATGGCGTTGGTTGCACGTATTGCGCGTATAGAAGTCACTATTACGCAAAGTGAAACGGAAGCACTTATCCTCGAACACAATCTAATTAAATCCAATCGTCCGCCCTATAATATTTTATTACGGGACGATAAATCCTACCCTTATATTTTTATATCCACCGGTGAGGATTATCCGAGAATCGCGTTTCATCGCGGGGCGAAAAAAAAATCAGGCGACTACTACGGCCCTTATCCCAATGTGTCTGCTGTTCGTGAAAGCTTGGCGTTTTTGCAAAAGACATTCAAAGTCAGGCCCTGTGAAGATAGTGTGTTTCAAAATCGCACAAGGCCTTGTTTGCAGTATCAAATCAAGCGTTGTACAGCACCTTGCGTGAATTTGATTTCTGTCGAGGATTATCAGCGTGATATACAGCACACCCGCATGTTATTAAGCGGGCAGAGCGATGAGTTAATAAAAGAATTAGCCAATTCCATGGAGCAGGCAGCAGAAAATCTGGCATTTGAAAAAGCGGCAGAATGTCGCGACCAAATTACAGCATTACGTAATATCCAATCGCAACAAGTGATTGAAGAGGGCCATGCTGATATTGATGTGATTGCAGTAGTAATGCGTTCTGGCGTGATCTGCGTGCATATTTTATTTATCCGACAGGGACGGATATTGGGTAGCCGTAGTTATTATCCTTCTGCAAGTTTGGCTGAAAACGAATCTGAATTGTTATTGGAATTTATCGGCCAGTTTTATCTTACGCACCAACATCGCGATTTTCCCCGCGAAATTATTTTGAGTCATTTACTCAATGCCGAGAACGCCGATGTTTTGCAGAAAGCGTTGCAGCAAATTGCTAATCGACAAATTTTGCTTTCGCACCATGTGCGTAGTCACAGGGCGAGTTGGTTGCGCATGGCATTAGAAGCCGCGGAACAAAATTTGATTGCCCATCTGCAAGCAAAACAAAATTCTTTGTCGCGTTTTGCTGCGCTGCAAGACGCATTGGGTCTTGAAGAAATGCCTGAGCGATTGGAGTGTTTCGATATCAGTCACACCGGTGGTGAATTAACGGTAGCCAGTTGTGTGGTATTTGATACTCGCGGGCCACTTAAGTCGGATTATCGCCGCTTCAACATTGAAGGCATTACCCCCGGAGATGACTACGCTGCTATGGAACAAGCCTTGCATCGACGTTACACCCGCTTGCAAAACGGTGAAGGAAAATTACCGGATATTTTATTGATCGACGGTGGCAAAGGTCAGCTGGGAATTGCCAAGCAAGTAATGGCCGATCTTGCTGTGCAGGATGTGTTGCTTATAGGGGTCGCCAAAGGTTCAACACGCAAAGCCGGGTTTGAAACTTTGATAGAGGGTGCGACTGATAAAGAAATTGTATTGTCCGGCGATTCGCCTGCGTTGCATTTAATCCAGCATATTCGCGATGAGTCGCACAGGTTTGCCATCACCGGGCATAAGCAGCGTCGCGATAAAAAAAGAACCACTTCCGGTTTGGAAGATATTGCGGGAATTGGCCCCAAAAGGCGCAGGGAATTGTTGCGACATTTCGGTGGTTTGGTTGAAATTCGTAATGCCAGTGTTGCGGATCTTTCAAAAGTAGAGGGCATAAGTGTCAATCTGGCAGAAGAGATATATGCTTTTTTTCATTGATTAATACAACTGACTTGCTTTGATGCATGGTGTATGATCGCCGCCGTTTTTGACCCCATTGTTCGAGCCAGACGCATGACCTTAGCCAACCAACTGACATTATTGCGTATTTTGCTGATTCCCCTGTTTGTGGTGGCGTTTTATCTGCCATTCTCATGGGCGCATCTGGCAACGGCACTTATCTTCTCTTTGGCTGCGATCACTGATTGGGCCGATGGTTATGTCGCGCGCAAATACAATCAATCCACACCTTTTGGCGCTTTTCTTGATCCGGTCGCTGACAAATTAATGGTGGCCATTGCGCTCTTATTGTTGGTTACCTTGCATCACAATTCCGCCTGGTTTGTGGTGGCTGCCGCGATTATCGTGGGCCGCGAAATTATTATTTCCGCACTGCGTGAGTGGATGGCCGAGTTAGGTCAGCGCGCCAGTGTTGCCGTGTCCTTTATCGGAAAAATTAAAACTACATTGCAGATGATTGCAATCATTGTGTTGTTATCCAATATTCAAGTTTTGCAAGTGGTAGGGTTCATCGCTCTGGCGGGCGCCGCCGCGCTGACGCTCTGGTCGATGGTCCTGTACTTGAAAGCTGCAGCACCTTACATGCGCGCGAGCGTAGATAAAAAGTAAACGGCTTGATTGGCTTTTATCCAACAGATTGAAAACTTTCTCCTAAGCCCAAGAAAAGGCTAGGATTTTCATATCGACTTGGCTAGAATTGCCGCCCTCCCGACAGGGAGATCAGTTTCAAAATGGCGATAGCCTCAGGATTGATGTTAGTTAACGGATTAATTTTCAAAATGGCGCGATAGCAAAGCGGTTATGCTCCGGATTGCAAATCCGTTCAGCCCGGTTCGACTCCGGGTCGCGCCTCCAAACTCTTTTACGGACCGACGTAAAAGCACTCATGCCCGGGTGGTGAAATCGGTAGACACAACAGATTTAAAATCTGTCGCTCTTTTTGGGCGTGCCGGTTCAAGTCCGGCTCCGGGCACCACAATTTTCTTCACTAAGTTTTTCTCGCACTCACCACATAATACCCAAACCGCCGCAAATTAAATCCCAATGCAAAACCCCAAAGCGGCGCGTAGAGATGTGCCCAGTGATCGGGGTTTGTGTCATTGGTTAATATTAATTTTGATAAATATCGCAAACAGACCCAGGGAACAAATGCGGCTGATGGTAAAACTCGCAAGGTGATGTTGTCGAATTTGATATGGGTAAAACCTTCTTCTTCTAATGCTTGTTTCACTTGATCAACATCACCAAATTGTCCGAGCGCCCAATTTTCGCAAGTCTTTCGATAACAGAGTTTTGACAAGGCATTCATTTTTTCCGGTTGTTTTAACAGCGCATCGCAGATCACCAATTTGGCCCCGGGTTTTAAGAGTCTGTGTGCTTCTTTTATCAGGCTGCGTTTGTCGGCTTCAATTGAATGGCATGCGCTTTCGATTGCATAGACTCCATCAAAGGTGGCGTCGGCGTAGTGGGTGTTGTGATAATCCGCTTGTTCGAAAATTAGATCTTTGTCCTCCGCCAAATTATATTCAATCGCTTGGGCCTCTTTGATTTGATTGCCGCAGAGTGTGATAGCGGTGACTTGTTCAACAGAAGGTTGATCCAGGAAATGTCTGGCGGTTGCACCCAAACCGCAGCCCATATCCAACAGATGATTGTGGGTTCCGGTTAAGTCCAACGCCTGATAAACACGATGATTAGTCGTTTGCAGCATGGCCTCAAGATCAAGCGGATTCATTCCCCACTCATAGCAGCCGAAGTGCATATTCACCTGCGGACTCCAATCTTTATAGCCAGCAGTGGCACTGGTGTAGTAATTGATGATGCGTTGTTGATGGCTGGGCTCTTGAGTGTGAGTGGCCAGAGCTTCCTGATTGCCAAACAAAGTTGAAAGTTGCATGTGTCGCTCCTGATTTATTGATCTTGGTGTCAGCTTGGCGATTTCTGCCTGGATGAGCTTCCGAATTGATAGTTTTGAAGCAGATTTATTTTCTAGCGATTAAAAACAATGACTTGGAGAATTCCTGATTTATCATTCTGGAATGAGAATTGAATTTGGGTGAGCATAACTTGACCAAAAGGCTTTGATTTCGTAAATCAAGGTCTCTATACTCCGCAAAAATTTTACCTTGAGCATGAAATGACTTTTCTACAGTTAAAGCGCCGCAGTTTTTATATTGCAACATCCGGGATGTTACATCCACAGGAGGATTGCGCGCGCCTTTGATTGCCTGCTGGAAAAGTTCTGGTTGGCAATTTGCCTTCCAGCTTCAGTTTAGGTCCATTACATAAACAAGAACCCGGAAGGCCCAAAGGCTTTTCGGGTTTTTTTTGCCCGAAATTTTATTGTTTTCGGTGAGCAGATTTATTGATATTCAAGAGGAATGACTAAATGAACTTAAACGAGGCTTAGATTAATTTTTTATAAATGACTAGCGTAATTTGACTGGTAGGGAAATTTTGAGTTCTTGTCAGACTTTCTCCGATGGCCCTTGCAAAAAATATTGCATAAATTGGCGATAGGGATTTTTTCATCTTTTGGAAAATGCGTCGATATAACTGAATTGAATTTATATTGAAAACGGCTGAAAAATAAAACTTGCGATTATAAAAATCAGACGATATTGTTTAAAAACATTTTACGTACCAGTGAATCTGGAATTAACGAAAGAAAATTATGAACATACAAACCAAACATTATTTTGAGCATCGCATTTAACCCGCTTTCTGTTCGGAAGGCGGTGGCCTTCCGGTACTTTCTTTTGAAAACCCCGGTTGGCAGCAACCGGGGTTTTTATTTTCCGGATAAAAAAGTTTTGTTTCCCGCAGCTGGAATTGCCTGGTGTGCAGGGGACGCACGGGAACAAAAACGTAAATTTTTTAATTATGTCCCTGTAGTCTAGTGGTGAGGACGCCTGACTTTCTATCAGGAATCGCCGGTTCGAATCCGGCCAGGGATACCAAATAGGGTTCGTTAGCTTAGTCAGATTTAAAGCGCTCCGTTGTCAGCGGAATGATCGCGGGTTTGAATCCCGTACGAACCGCCAATTATGCGGTGAATATTTAGCAGTGTGGTGTAAGTGGAAACACACGTGACTTTGACTCATGTATTTCAGGTTCGAGCCCTGACGCTGCTGCCAGTGAATAGAGGACAAGCATATGTACTAAGAGAACAGATTTGATTCGAGATAATGTTATTCATATAAACAAGAATATTTAGGGGTGACTGTAGCATAGAGGGAATGCGCCTGATTGTGAGTCAGACAGACATGGGTTCGAATCCCATTGGTCACCCCTAAGTATTTTTCAACGGAGGAGAATGCAATGCGTGTAGCAGTGAGTAAGCGTGGCAACTATCAGGCAGATATTTACTGTGCAGATAGCAATGCTGCCAAAAAGATCTTGAAAGAAAATCATATTTCTACATTGGCGGTGGATTTTTATTTAAAAGGTCGTGAGACAGGTAAAACAGTTCTCGAATGGGCAAGGGAAAAACAATTATTGCCACAATACGTAGTGATTACGGAAAGTGATCGCACCAAACGAGTGGTGTTGGCTTTGTTGCTGACCAAAAGTGGTTATTCCACTGTTGATGGTTCGAATTTCATAAAATATTAAATAAATCGTCGTGGTTATTCTACTGATCGGGTGCTAGTGTATAAGTAGATGTTGCTTTTGCAAAAACGGCTTTCCAGGTATCCGGTTATTCCGGATACCAGATCCATGACTGTTAATTTTTTATGTTATCTGAGTGATGGGTTGAATTTTGTTTTTAGTAAAAACGATGGAGGCGAGATGGGCAAAGTACTACGATTGGATCTTTCAGGAACCCCCACTTCATGGTTATCGCGTGAAGAAGCGGCGGTACTCTATGTAAAGGATATGGTGCAATGGGAATTGGGAAAAAAGCGACTCGTTATGTTAGGTGGATTTAATCGCTTGAGCGGCGAACAATCGATTTTGCAAATCAGCCCTGTGATTGCCACAAAAGGTGATTTGCGCCATCGATGTCTGACCTTCGGCTTTAATAATCGCATGTTGTTTCGTCGCGATAATTATCAGTGTATGTATTGCGGTATCAAACATACGCAGATGGATTTAACGCGGGATCATATTGTGCCCCGATCAAAAGGTGGGCGCGATATCTGGGAAAATGTTGTGGCTGCCTGTCACAGGTGCAACCACTTCAAAGCTGACCGAACGCCTGAAGATGCTGGCATGGAATTGTTGGCTGTACCATTCAAGCCCAATCTTTTTGAATCGATGTTTCTTGCACAGCACTTGGTTCTGGAAGATCAAATGGAATATCTGGAAAAACAGTTTTCAGGAAAAAGGATTTGGAACGCGGCCTAGGATGGCCGTTGATTCCCTGTCCCACAAAATTTTGCGTTGACTCCAAGATTTTCAGCTTCCATATCTTGTGCTATGGTTGAGAAATCTTAATCACCAGGGAGTCGAACATGTCCAACTATATCTTCGGTAAAAAACAACCTCCACATAAACGTTGGGCTGTAGCTTGGTACAACCCTTTTGTGTTGTATCGTTCAGTAAAGGAAATGATGTCCACCAGTGATCAGATTCGAAATTTGGATCGGCGTGAAATGTATGCGCCGGAATTGAAATTGATTCAGGTTGCAGAAGAAAAACGCGAGAGTGATTTCTGGTGGGATTTTGTATCGGATACAGGTGATAGCGGTAATGCCACTTTTACAGTTGCGCGTGAAATGCAAAAAGATGTTCTTACGCGTGCTGTGTGTTCGGATGTTGAGGTAAAAGAGTCGCTGCCTGAACAATTTCCGTCTGGTGAATTATTAGTGCTGGGTGGTGATTTGGCTTATCCCGGTGCGAGTGTTGAAGAATATCAATATCGACTGACAGAAATGTGGGTGGCTTCCAGCTCCAATCCGAATGTGCAACGTGATCGCGATACCTTAAAACCTTCGTTGGTGATTCCGCAGAATCATGATTGGTTTGATAATATTTCTACCTTCACCCGTTATTTTGTGGATACTCGCCGTGAAGAAGAGGGATTTAAATTATTGTCAGCGGAAACTGAACCCGATGTTACCCCTTTGGGTACTCGCAAATTACAAAAGCAAAGTTATTTTGCAGCACGTTTACCGAATAATTGGATTATTTTGGGTTTTGATTTTGCGCTGGTGGGTGATATTGATCGTCAACAATTTGCTGCTTTTTATAAATTATTTAACAGCGGACAAATTACTCAAGATGATAATTTAATTTTACTTTATCCCGAACCTTATTGGACGCGACATTTGGGTGATGCTGCACGTGAAGGTTATCCCAAGCGCTATCAGCGTCTTGAAGCATTAATTCTCAAATTGGGTTGTCGAATTCGTATGCGTCTTGCGGGCGATATTCATCACTACGCGCGTGAAACAGCTAAAGCGGATGCGCAATTTCAATATGACGACATGTTGATTACTTCTGGCGGTGGCGGCGCATTTTTGCATCCGACCCATACCAATAATGCCAAAAAAGTGAAAGCCATGAGCCTGGCTGGTGAAGATGAGGCGATGACTGCAGATTTACGCGAGCGAGTCAGAATAGGCATTACAAAACCAAAAGAAAAAACTGTCAGAAGTTATGACGATAAAGTGTTTTATCCGCGCAAAAATCAAAGTCGATTTTTATTGCTCGAAAATATAGTGTCTTTTTTTCGTTCGACAGCACACATTGGAAAACAATTGCGCGATTGCAAAACTCTGGCCGAACACGCCAAGGTATTTTGGGGAGCGGTAGTGCAGGGCAATGTCATGTTTTCGGTATTGCTGGGTGGTTTATTGATGGCGGCTATCCTGACTGAATCAGTTTGGCCGGGATTGATTATAGTGGCGATGTTTTTTGGAATTTGCAAAGAGTCCAGTAATGTCACAGCAGCGATTGGTGGGTTGGCAAGTTTTCTGTTGGTGATGGCTATTGAGCATGGATCACTTGGATCTATTGTGCCTGACCCTGCTGCCTGGTGGATTATTTATGCCTGGCGAATAGTGTTGTTCTTGATTTTTTTCTTAATCGCAGGATTTTTTACAGGCATATTATTCTCTCTTTTTTCGTTGTTTGGATTTTTACCCAATAATGCATTTTCACCTCTGGGTTACGAAGGTTTTAAAAGTTTTATTCGTTTCCGTATTGATGCCCAGGGTAATTTGCATGGCTATGTTTGGGGGACTGATGATGTGCCGCGTTATTGGATAAACAATCCCGATTCACCACAGCCTGTTTGGGTGGAAAAGGACAAGCGTAAAGCGGAGTGGGAAATTAAGGACATATTTGTATTAGACAAATAACGTGTAAAACAACAGCTCAAATAAAACTGCGGGTCACTGAAAAATGGCGCATCTGTTTATCGGCGAATTTTTGTTGGTGAACTTTTGTTGATAGATGCGCCATAGCGCAAAATTCCATTTATGAACTAGACTCAAATGCATTTGGCAGGAAAAGAATATTCATAACCATTGAGTCCTGATCTTATGTCTGAAAGTCACTTGATGTCTCCCTTGTTGAAGGGTGTTAGTTACTTGTCATCGAGCAAGCGTGTTTACATCCAGCATTTGGCAAAAGCGTCCGGGATGGTGACTGTCCGGTTTACGGAGGATTTGCTTGATGCCTCAGGTAAAAAGCTTTTTAGTTCAGGTGATGTGATACAGCCGGACTTGGTATTTCGTTTGATGCAAATACCATTCGACAGGATTCTTTCTTCAATTGTAGCTTTTGAATCAGGCCGAAGTTTGTCAAAAGACTTTCAGACGCTGATTGAACAGGACTCGTTACTTTTGGCGATAGATGATAATCATGCAATCGAAAAATTGCTGGCGCCACTGATCGATGCAGTTGCAGCATACCCGGTGTTAATCCAGCATTTGGCTTTAATGGCAATCCAGCTCTCACAAACCTATTCCCGTACACTTTATTGCAGCATTCTATCGGTACTGATAGCAAAAGAAATGCGCTTGTCGAAATCGGATATGGAGTCTGTTTTTTTAGCATCCCTGGGTCACGATGCGGGGATGTTATTTGTAGAGCCAACAGTGCTTAATAAAAAAGATAAATTGAATGCGGAAGATTGGTTTCAAATCCAACAACATTTGCCAATGAGCGTCGAGATATTAAATGTAATTCCCAATTTTAACCCGTCCGCAATAATAGCCGTGCAAGAACACCATGAGCGTTGTGATGGTACCGGGTACCCTTATGCAAAAGTTGAAAGTGAAATCAGCCTTCTGGGGCAAATATTAGGTTTAACAGATAGTTTGGCGGCTATTTATTTTAATCGTTTCAAAACCGAAGGCAGAAGTTTGCGTGATGCAGCTGCGATTATCCAATTAAACCAACAAGCCTATATGCATCGTAATTATGAATTGGTAATGGCAGTTTTAAAGCGTGGCGATATGCCTTTGCAAAAGGTGATTAATGAAAATTCTCCCAGGTTAATAGAAGAGTTTTCTCAAAAAAATAAGTTTCTGGCTGTCTGGTTTAACATGCTAAGGGATTGTTTATTATCTGTGGGGTTTACTCACGGTGATAGAAAACTACATGCACTGCAAAACGTAATTATCCATGTAGCAACTACTATTCGTGGCTCGGGTATTTTCTATGAAAGTGATGAAAGAAAAATAGAGTCTTCCATGCAGGTAGTGAATTATGATGATTCAAAAAATATTGAAAATATGATGATGTTGCAGCAAGAATTTTTATTCCATCTGCAGCGCCTTAATCGTATGTTTCAAATTTATCTGGATTCAAATGAAGAAAAAAACCAACAGATGGAGGCAAAGTTGAGAGCCGGGTTTGAAAAAATTTTGGATTTATTGAATGGTTAAAACAAACCCCACCCTATCGTAAGGGGAGGGTGTGTGAGTTGCTTTAAAAATCACTGATGCCAAAAAGGTTGCCCAATTGTCGGTGTGCTTGGGCTGGCAGTTTGACGTTTCTGAATCAATCCTGCTTTAAACGCTTTTCTCCCCGCATCAATAGCATCTGCAAACGCGGCCGCCATTAAGGGAGGATTATGTGCTTTTGCAACAGCGGTATTTAATAAAATGCCATCAAACCCCATTTCCATAGCTTCTGCTGCTTGTGATGGTGCGCCCAAGCCTGCATCAATAATCATGGGCACATCTTTAATACGTTCACGTAGCGTTTTTAAATTGTAGCGATTTAATAAACCCTGACCAGTGCCAATAGGTGCGCCCCAGGGCATTAATACTTCGCAGCCTACATCCAGCAAGCGTTTGCATAAAATCAAATCATCGGTGCAATAAGGCAAAACTTTAAAACCTTTTTTGATTAAAATGTCTGATGCCTCCAATAAACCAAAAGGATCAGGTTGTAAGTTGTAATCATCGCCAACGACTTCCAATTTAATCCAGTCAGTGTCAAAAATTTCTCGCGACATTTCTGCCAATGCCACAGCTTCTTTTACTGATTTGCATCCTGCAGTATTGGGTAATAAACGACAACCGCTTTCCTGAATAAATTGCCAAAAACTATCACCGGATTTTTCTGCCGGATTTTGTCGGCGCAAACCCAGCGTGACAATTTCACAGCGTGATTGCTGAATTGACTCGCACATTAATTGTGGCGATGCATAAAGTGCTGTGCCCAATAAAAAACGACTGGAAAAATGTTCTCCATAGAGTACAAAATCTTTTTCCATATCAACCGCCTCCTACAGGTTTAACTATATCTATTTGATCGTTATTCATTAAAATGCGTTCGTTATAAGTTGAACGGGGGACAAATTCCTGATTGATGGCAACAGCAATTTTGCTGTTGGCGAAGCCCCATGTAATTAATGCATCACTCAGGCGTGTGTTAGGTGCTATTGATTGCGATTGGTTATTGACACTGATTTGAATCATAATTTTTCATCAACTGTGTTTAAGTAAATGACAAAAAACGGTCTCTTCCGATTTCATCAAGCTCGCCATAATGCTGTCAACAACAGCCGGCGCCAACAAATACCCATGTCGAAATAATCCATTTGCCCGGATGATGCCATTCTGGATATGGATATGTGGCAGGTTGTCATGAAAAGCAGGTCGCAAGTTACTATCCATTTCAATAATTCTTGCTTCAGCAAATGCAGGCGACAGGGTATAAAGTGCTGAACTCAACTCCAGTGATGACTGCAAACTGACGGGGGATCTGTCTTCACTTTCGATTTGGGTCGCGCCGATAATAAAACGATTATCCGGTTTGGGCACTACATATAATTGATAGCGTGGATGCATCAAGCGAACAGGGCGTTGAAAATGCACTTCACTGGTTTGTACATGCAAGGTTTCGCCACGTACGCCGCGCAAATTTTTTAATTGTGTTTTTGCCCCGACACCGCGACAGTCAATCACACAAGTAAAGCTTTCATTTTTTTTCGATGTTTTGACAGTGAATGCATCAAGCTCAACAGCGGTATTTTCTCTGAATTCACATCCCAGTTTAATCAACTCCTGAATCAGTTTTTGCAAAAACTCACGATTATGTAGATGCCCTTCTTCTGTTAACAATAACCCATTGGAGAATTGTGTGTGTAAATCCGGCTCCAATTCATGAATTTGTTGATGGTTTAATTGCTGATAAGAATTGCAGTCAGGAATCACAAATTTTAATTCACTGACAAATTGATCCAGTTCGGATTGATCTTGCGGGTGTGCAATAACCAAACTGCCGCGTTGAAAAAATAAATTACAATCGGATAGTTCAGCTAACCATTCAGGCCATTTTTTTAAAGCATATTGCCCCATCCGATACACATTGGCATCCGAAACCACGGCTTCACTCAAAGGCGCAATCATTCCCGCAGCAGTAAATGCAGCAGCCGAATTTTTTTGATTATCGAGAATATGGCCTGCATCAAATAATGTGACCTTGCAACCGGACCGCAATAATTTCCATGCCAGGAGACGGCCCAATAATCCCGCACCGGCGATGCCAACAGTTTCAGGTAATAAACGAAAATTTGATGTCATGGTGCCTCGAAAAACTGAGGCGGAGGAGGGCACGGAAAAGAAGCGCCTTGTTCCCTCCGCAGGTATTGACCTGATCAGGTTCTACGGGTTGGGCCGAGCCCATCTCAGCCTCCGTACCCGAGTTTTTCACTCAAGCCAAGGCGCCCCGACAAGAGTGCGTAATATACTGGCGGCTTTAATCAATCACAAGTTTTTATTCATTCCGCCTGCAGCGTTATTATGCCGCAAAAAAGCCACCACCAGACTAATAATAGTGAAAGGTAAAACAATGCTGAGCATCAAGCTGTTTAAGGATGATGTTGAATGGTTTTGAGCCATCATAATTAAATAGGCGGTGTAGACCAGATAATAAAATAAAAATACGGCGCCATTAAATCGTGAAATTTGTTGGCCTGTTGCAAAAATAGGCAAACACGCAATCGCGACCGCAATCATGATCCACAAATCAAAATTAATCACATTGTCTGAAATGCTTAAACCCAGACTGCCGGACGCAATTGATGATAAACCCAGGCATCCCAAAATATTAAAAGTGTTGCTGCCAATCACATTACCCACGGCAATGTCACGTTGACCTTTGATGGCGGCAACAATTGAGGTCGCCACTTCCGGCATGGAAGTGCCCGCCGCAACAATGGTTAAACCAATAACCAAATCACTCACACCTAATTGTTTTGTAAATATAACGGATGAACTCACCAACCATTTTGATCCCAACACTAACAACACCAAACCACCGACAATCAATAAAATTTGTACGACCTTGCTGTTGTCCCATGACGAATGGCTTTCAATTTCGCTGGAATATTCCGCGTTAATAGCGGCTGATTCGCGACGCGATTGATAAATCAAAAAGCCTGTGTAAGCGATTAATAATGAAAATAAAATCGCTCCATCAAACCAGGTCAGAGTGCCATCCATAGTAATCGCCAACAGCAACAGTGAGGCACCAATCATGATTGGTACTTCCTGGCGAATAATTTGTGCGTTGACTATTAAAGGTGTAATCAACGCAGAAATACCGAGAATAAATAAAATATTAAAAATGTTACTGCCGACCACATTGCCTATCGCAATATCCGTTTGATTTTGTAATACCGCACCGACTGATACCGCCATCTCCGGTGCGCTGGTTCCGAAAGCGACAATGGTTAAACCTACCACCAAAGGTGATATGCCAAATGACATGGCAAATTTTGAAGCGCCGCGCACCAGAATATCGGCGCCCACAACCAGCAGTACCAAGCCTGCGATAAACATAAGTATTGTCACAACCAACTCCCGAACTAATTAATTTTCTACTAAATAATTTACAAAAAAAGGCGACCACTTGGGTCGCCTCCTCCTAGAATCAAATGTTATTAACCTTGTTGCAAACGTGCAATACGTTCTTCCAATGGTGGGTGAGTCATAAACAATTTCGCCAAACCGCCACCACCGGCAATACCAAATGCTGCCATATTATCGGGCAAGGGTTGCGGATGTAATGATTGCAAACGTTGTAAAGCAGCAATCATATTTTGTCTACCCGCCAGATAAGCACCACCATGATCAGCACGGAATTCACGTTGACGTGAGAACCACATAACGATGATCGAAGCGAGTATACCCAATACCAGTTCCGCAACAATACTGGTCACCCAAAATGCGGGTCCATGACCTTCTTCATTCTTGAAGATAACTTTATCAACAAAGTTGCCGATAATTCGCGCGAAGAAAATCACGAAAGTGTTTACTACACCTTGAATCAAACCCATGGTCACCATATCACCATTAGCAATGTGTGCAACTTCGTGTCCCAGCACAGCTTCCGCCTCTTCTTTGGTCATGCTTTGCAGCAAACCGGTAGAAACAGCAACCAGCGCATTGTTTTTATTCATGCCTGTTGCGAATGCATTGGGCTCAGGTGAGTTAAAGACGCCCACTTCCGGCATGCCGATACGCGCTTCCTGCGCATAACGTGCCACCGTTTCGACCAGCCAGCGTTCATGGTGATTCGCCGGTTCAGTAATCACTTGCACGCCCATGGTGGTTTTGGCCATCCATTTGGAAATAGCGAGCGAAATAAATGAACCACCAAAACCCATCACCGCTGCAAAGATTAACAGCGAGGTGAGATTCAAACCATTGGCATTTAAATAGGGTTCAACACCCAAAATGCGCATGGTTAATGACAAAACCAACACAATCGCAACGTTGGTTGCCAAAAATAAAAATATACGTTTCATAAGTAATGTGCCTCCGAAATAAATTGGGTGAATGCTTACAACAAGCGAACACTCTTTGCATCCTGCTTGTCATTTACCAGCGGGAATCGCTGATGGTGAATTTCCTGTTGTCTTGCTAGTTGCCGGGCAAGGCTGCGCGATGCGCGTTCCAACGCCCGGTCAATTGCCAGATACAAATCTGTTTGTGTGTCTTCCACGACCAAATCTTTTTTTCCCTTGAATCTCAGAGTGATCTGGCAGCATTTATCCATAGCGCCGCGTGATCCGTTGCTATTGGCGCGCCGAAGATTAATTTTTAGCAATCCATCCGGGTTCCAACCCAAAGCAAAGGCTGCCCGTTGCTCTATGTATCCTTTGATTGCGTCCGTCAGATCAAATTGATGAGTGTGAATCTGGATTTGCATCGGATTGCCCTCACGTTGTTGATGACATGGGGATACTACGGCAGAATTCAAACATCCAACAAATCGAATGTTCTTGTTATATACTTCGAAAAAACCGATGTTTACAAAAGCGTGAGTTGATATGGCAACACTTAATTACAAACATTTACGTTACTTTTGGGCAGTAGCCAAAACGGGCAGCATTGCCAAGGCAGCTGAGCAGCTTTACCTCACGCCGCAATCAATTAGTGGCCAGTTAACCGAGTTTGCCCAATCATTGGGCGTGGAGTTATTTCGAAAATCCGGGCGCAATCTGGAGCTAACCGATGCCGGGCGACGGGTATTGAGTTATGCCGATGAAATTTTTTCAATCGGTGATGAGTTGCTGGAAATCATTCAGGATCATCGCAACAAAAAAGCCTTGCCGTTGCGAGTGGGCTTGGCCGATTCGGTTTCCAAATCGATTGCGCATCGCTTATTGGAGCCCGCCTACAATGCGGATGAACCGATAAAATTAATTTGCAGGGAAGGGCGCATGTTGTCTTTGTTGTCCGAATTATCTATTCATCGTTTGGATTTAATTATCGCCGATAAACCCATGCCAACGAATTTACACGTGAAAGGTTTTAATCACTTGATTGGTGAAAGTCCTATGTCGCTTTTTGGTACAGCGGCGCTGGTAAAAAAATTAAAACCAAAATTTCCGGCATCATTAAATCAAGCACCTTTGTTACTGATAGGTGAAGACGCAGCCGTGCGCATTAAAATCAATAATTGGTTGGCACAAGAAAATCTGCATCCACAAATCAAAGGTGAATTTGATGATAGCGCCCTGATGAAAGCCTTTGGTCAAGCCGGTGAGGGAATATTCTTTGCGCCCGCTGCGATTGCAGAAGATGTGTGCAGACAATACCAAGTGATTAAATTGGCGGATGTAGAATCAGTCACCGAGCAAGTTTACGTTATTACCACCGAACGACAACTGACTCATCCTTTGGTGAAGACTATCTGTAAAACCGGACGAGATGATTTGTTCGGGAAAAGTTGACGACTTATTTTGCCCATTTATAAACACGAAATGAGAATTTTTATGAGATTACAAAGAGATCCAGTCTAAGGATATGAAGAATGTAGAAAACCATTTCTTCCTTTATTCTTGACCTGGTACATTAACTTGTCGGCTTCCTGGATGATTTCCTGAAAGTCATCTGGAACAGTGTTATAGCTCACAATTCCCATACTGAATGTGGTGTTCCAATTATGATGATTCATGCATTCTTTTAATCTATTTCGCAAATTCTCCGAGAATTCCAAGGCTTGTGAACTATTGATATTTAAAAGGACAAGACAAAATTCATCTCCCCCCAAGCGACCTGCAACATCTGACTTACGTATGTTTTCTTTCAGCACTTTTGCCGTTTGGTATAAAAGTTGGTCGCCAATCTTGTGCCCCAATGTGTCATTTATTGATTTAAATTCATCCAGATCAATAAAAATAATGGTTACAGGTAATTTGTAGCGATTGGCTGTAGAAATGGCAGTTTCGCCATACTCAAAAAAACCACGCCGATTTAGAATTTGTGTTAGGGCGTCTTCTCTCGCCATCTGCGCTTCTTTTTGTAAAAGCGTTCGAATATAAGTGAGCAAATGGTTTACATAGATTAGAATAAACGCATGCATCAATGCGTTGAAAAAAAAGGCAATAGGCAGCAGCGTCTCGCTGGCAATCAGGTAATCACCCAGTGTCCATGAAATAATGACCAAGCTGATGATAAAGTAGCTGAAATACTTATTAGTGAACCAGGAAGCAATCACAATTGGAATGAAAAAGAATAGATGGAATTCAAATAGGGGCCCGGCGGCATAGTGTAGACACGCAATCAAGATAACTGTTACAACCGCAACTATCTTCAAATATAAAGTTTCACCCGCACTCGGGCTATACAACAATAAACTGTTTACCTTCATAGATCACCCTTTTGACATTATGTGACTGCTATTTAGAGATACCTTTCTATTTGAGTTGGTTACAACGAAACCTATATTGATAACTGGGCTATCAAGTAGAGCCAACAAAACTAACGAATGATTTTCGTGACTTCGCAAGTAAATTCGCCCTCGGCAACACGGGTCGTTAATTGATTGCCTGTTTTAATTTGTTTGCTGGATGTAATCGGTATTTGTGTTCCCTCATGTGTTACCAATGCGTAACCTCTATCCAATGTTTTAAGCGGACTTAACGTGTTTAATACACGAACAGCGCTTTGAAAAGCCTGTTTCTTTTTATTCAATAGATGTTGTTGCGATATTTTCAGTTGTTGATCCGCTTGCAGCAAACGCTGTTGCAAGCGTTGTAATTGATTTTTCGGATGCCATGGCGCTTGGCGCAAACTCAAAGTATGCAGATAATTTTGATGATAGCGAATGTTTGACAACATCTTATTTTTTAAACGTGACTCCAGATGGTCCAATCGTTGCGATGCCTGTTCCAGTTTTGATTTTGGATGACGCAAGCGCGATTGTAACCAATGCACTTTTTGTTGAAAAAATTCCAGTTTGCGTTGAATGGATTCTTCCAGTAATACTTCAAGGCCAATAAATTGATCCAACAATTCATCGCTATCGGGCACCGCAATTTCAGCTGCTGCTGAGGGCGTAGGTGCGCGCAAATCCGCTACAAAATCGGCAATAGTAAAATCGGTTTCGTGGCCCACGGCACTGATCACCGGAATTTGACTGGCTGCAATTGCGCGCGCGACTATTTCTTCGTTAAAGGCCCAAAGGTCTTCTAACGAACCACCGCCGCGCCCGAGAATAATCACATCAAATAATTTGCTGCGGTTTGCCATGTCTAATGCATTAACAATT
>CAMLML010000057.1 GCA_946481095.1 uncultured Cellvibrio sp. | reverse complement strand
ATGCAACCACCAAAAAAACTATCAGTTGATAAATTAAGAGATATTTTTGCATGAATCAAAATTCATCATCATTCCTGTGAAGGCAGGGAATCCGGAATTTACAAATTTTCAATGAAATCAAAGACTGGATTCCCTACCTTCGCGGGAATGACGAAGTGAAAATAAACAAAAATAGATTCGTGCAAAAGTCTCCAAGAAAATACACCGTAGCGATTTTTTAGATTTTTTTGAAGAATCCAATTTATCTAATTTTCCTTATTGAAAAAGTCTTAACATGATGTAGCGAATAAAATAAAAAAGGCCATTTTATTTGAATAAAATGGCCTTCAAGAAGGGAGTTGTTGTCGAACTATAAAAACACTATTTAAATGCATCCCATACAGCTGTTGCTTTACCATTGTTATCCATTGCACCCAATGTATAACCTTTCCAACCCGGCCTGGCTTGTGGCTCCCAATAGAAAATACCCGTACCTTTTCCACCGGAAACAGATTTCAGTTTAGTGATCATGTCAGCCACTATTGTTTTCGCTGATGCGTGATCCCAAGGCACACCTATCTCGGTAATCATCACCTCTTTGCCATAACGGCTCACCATATCATTTAAATTCCACAGGCATTGTGAATTGACGGTTTGCCAGGTTGAACCTGAAACATGTGTTGGATAATTTGAAAAACCTAACACATCAAATTTTGCGCCATTAGCAACCAAACCATCAAATAACCAACGAGCATCAGCATTTCTATAACAGTTGGCCACATGCACTATGACTTTTGCACTGGAGAAAACGCTCTTTGTCGCGTTGTAACCGGTGTTGGTCAGCCATGCATAATTTTTCATGTTGACCGATGCCATACCATCATTCCACAACATACCATTGCTGGTTTCATTCCCCACCTGCACCCATTTTGGCGTTACACCTGCGTCTTTCAATGCTTGCAAGGTGTAAACCGTCGAATTCCACACAGCATCCATCAGCTGGTTAAAACTGTAATTTCTCCAGGCTGCCGGTTTGGTTTGTTGACCCGGATCTGCCCAACTATCGCTGTAATGGAAATCCACCATCACACTCAATCCGGCAGCCTTGGCACGTTTGGCTTTGGCAACAACATCCTGAGTGCCGTTATACCAACCATCAGCAGGATTCACCCAAACACGCAAGCGTACGGCTGTCATACCCTGTTCTTTCATAATGGCAAATATGTCTTTTTTTACGCCACTGCGGTTGTAATAAGCCAAACCATTAGCCTCAATTTCAGACGTCCAACTGACATCTGCTCCCTTAACCTGGGCAAAAGAACCCGGGGAGGACAGTAACAAACCTCCAAGGGTAATAAGTGATAATGCGATTTTCGAAAATTTCATGTTTGTCACCTTATTGTTATCATCTAACTGTCTGTTAATTAAAGCTTTTTTTGAAAGGTAGCATAAGCTTTATTGAATGAATTAACCCCCATTCAGGTTATTGGCATCAATGCCTGACAGCTCCAGTCTTATTTATATGACATAAGTTTCAGCATCGCAAGGCAAATAGGTAAACGTTTAACTAAACATAAGCAAGGGTGTAAAAACGACACAAATGGCCAACCCAAAAGTGTTACCGCCAGCTTGTCCGGACGGCATTTAACAGGCTGGACGACACTTATTAGCCGCCAATTTTTGATAAGAAATCTGCAGAAAAAGCGGATTGGGTAGCTTCGGCCAAGCGATCAAGCGAACTTTCCCGCTCAATCCCTATGTCAAACCGGTAGCGGTCAGAGAATCCGGCCCATTTCAACAAGCTATTTAATCCATCAGGATGATCAAAGATTCCATGCAGATAAGTGCCCAAAATCGATTCATCTTCGCTCATAGCACCTTCAGGTACGAATTGATCATCAATAGTTAAATAGGCTGCTGGACGTTTAAGCGCGTCACCATGGCTGATACCCGTATGAATTTCATAAGCCTGAATAGAACTTTGTTTATCCCACAAAAATCCATAACGTTGTTGCAAGATTTTTTCGGGTAGAAGAGTTGTTTGCAATGAAAAATATCCCAACCCGGCAGAAGACCCAGGTGAAGATTCAAGGCCCGATGGATCGTCAATAAACTCACCCATCATTTGAAATCCACCGCAAATCCCTATTAATTTTCCGCCATAACGCAAATGTTTTTGTATTCCATTGTCCCAGGATTGAGCGCGCAAAAATGCCAGATCTTCACGCGTATTTTTACTGCCGGGAATAATTAATAAATCACAGGCAGGAATTGGTTGATTGGGGCCAACCCATTGAAAATCAATCTGTGGATGCAAACGCAGTGGATCAAAATCAGTGTGATTGGAAATGCGCGGTAAAGCCAAAACAGCAACGCGAAAAGTTGCTGTTGTTTTTTGATTATTAATGGTTAATGCATCTTCCGCATCAAGATACAAACCTTGCAAATAGGGAATTACAGCCAACACCGGCTTACCGGTTTTATGTTCCAGCCAATCCAATCCTGATTGCAACAAACTCATATCGCCACGAAATCGATTAATCACAAAACCCACTACCCTGTTACGCTCTGATTCACTCAGCAATTCCAGGGTTCCAACCAAATGTGCAAACACACCACCCTTATCAATATCCGCAATAATAATTACCGGACAATCGACTTTTTCTGCAAATCCCATATTGGCAATATCGCGATCGCGCAAATTTATTTCCGCGGGACTGCCAGCGCCCTCAACCAGAATCACATCATATTGCTGTTGTAATCTGTGATAGGAATCCAAAACATAATGCATCGCAGTTGTTTTGTAATCGTGATAAACCCTTGCATCCATGTCAGTAATTACCCGCCCCTGCACAATAATTTGCGCGCGTGTATCACTGGTCGGCTTAATTAAAATCGGATTCATATCAGTATGCGGCAATAAACCTGCTGCCTGTGCTTGCAACGCCTGCGCGCGCCCTATTTCACCACCATCAATGGTAACCGCCGAATTCAATGCCATATTTTGCGGTTTAAACGGCACTACAGATACACCACGATTTTTTAAAATTCTGCATAAAGCTGCAACCAGAGTTGATTTGCCTGCATCAGATGTGGTGCCCTGGATCATAAGAGTTTTCATGGAACACTAAACCTTGGATAAAATTTTACGGCTACTCATCAAACACTTCTTAAGAGTGCACTAACTTGTTGCTGAACTATGACACGGGTGGACCAATAAACTGGTATGGCAGCAATTGTCAGTATCAATATGAAAGGCAACAACCAACCAACAATAGTCAAGTTGAAATAAACGCCGTTTGTTTGCAATAACCACCAAAAAAACATGACTAAAAAAACGGCGGCTAAAAGCCCGGCGACTAAAGGAACAAGCTGATCTTTAAATACCTGCGCAAATACAGTTGAGGGTTTGGCACCTATTGCGATGCGCACTGCCAATTCAAACCGCCGCGATTGCACGCCGTAATTCACTATGCCATAAATACCAATGGCGGCCAGTAGCAATACAAGAATTGATAAGCCGGCAGTTAAACCTGTGATAGTTTTTTGGGCATTTGTAAATTTTGATATCGCCTCATCTGTAGTTTCAAAATAAAAGGCTTTCATTTCCGGATTTACTTTTGCTGCGTGACGATTAACATCTACCGCAGTTAATGACTGCCCTGGTTTTACGCGAATTAACACTTCGATATCATCTTGTATATTGGATCGAAACGCGCGAGCGGGCTCTATCGCCATTTTTTGCCCCGCAGGAATTTGCAGGTCACGCACTACCCCCACTATTTCATAAGCGCGCGAATCGCCATCAAGGTAAATAATTTTTCCTATCACATCTAGCTTTGCATCAATCAATTTCGCAAAGGTTTCATTGATTACCAGTTTGTTACCACCTGCCCGCTCTTCAGCATCCGTAAAATAACGACCAGAAACCAGCGGGATTTCCAACATGTTTAAATAGCTACTGTTAGACCAGGTATCACCGACGAGTATTTTATTATCGGCACCTGGTTGCAAAACCCAATTTCGAAAAGCGTTTCGATAAGGCAATGGAGAACCTGCAGAAAGCCCAACCATTTCTATTTTTGGATCCTGACGTAATTCTTCTACTACGGCTTCAAAATAGGCTCTACGCTGCTCAAAACTAGTGCTTGACCAAAAAGTGGCAATGCTCAGCCGTGTTTGGTAATGATTGTGTGTGCGATAACCAAGATCCTGAGTCAACTGCTGCGCACCTTGTATAAACAAATGCATGCTGGCTGTTAATAAAACTCCGGTTAAGGCAATTTGAATAAATATCAACAAATGTCTTACTGATGTAGAAATTTGCAAACCTACTCCTTTACCACTGGTTTGCAATAGACCATTTAATCTTCGCATATCAATTTGCCGACTCACCAACCATGCAAATAGTACTGCGAGAATCAATGAAACCAGTGCGGCAAATAAAACTGTCAGCAAATTGATTTGCAATTCATGCAAACGGGGAAACAGACCATCGGCTGTAATAACAATTACCTTCAATAAAATTGCAGCAACGATTAGTGATAACAGTGTCGCACCTGACATTAACCAAATTAATTCTGCTAATACTGCATTAAATAAATGTTGTTTTTGAGCACCCAGTGCTAACTGTATTGCCATGGTGCGCTGTTGTTGGCTGGCTCGTGCAAGTACAAGATTGATAATGTTAGCTGCAGATATCAACAATAAAACCAATACACCAGCCAGCATCATTAAACTTTGTTTAGATGAATCGCCTTTTATAGCCTCTGCAAAAGGTACCAGTGAAACTGACAATTCCACATCAGGGTTTTCGTTAATGGCTTGCATCTGTTCCTTGAAGCGCTGTGCTGATTGGTGATTAATTTGATGCTCAGCTAATTTCCTGACAACACCACTTTCCAGTTTGCCTGCAATAAAAGTTCTACGCGGACTAACTCGCCAATTCTTTCTTAACTCTCCCACAACGTCATCGTAATCCATAGGCAGCCAGACGTCTGTTTTCCAGCCTCTATGCAGCAATTCCGGTTCGACAAAACCTTCAGCCAATACGCCAATAATTTTAAAATCAATTTCCATTATGTTGAGTGTTTTGCCTATAACATCAGAATCCATTTGAAAATATTGTTGCCACGCCTCATGACTTATAATTGCCACCGGCATCATGCTATCGAGATCTTCTTCTGCACTAAATCTACGGCCCTTGGCCATAGGTGCATCCAGCATGTTAAAAAAATCCGGTGTAGTGGAAATAGTGGTCAACACAGGGCTGCCGGGCCAACGGCGTTCAATGGAATTGGTGTAAGACAAAATGGCTTTCTGTGAAAAATATTCGTCTTTCTGTTTATAGGTTTCGATCACCAGAGGATAGGGTGAAGCAGAAATATTCGTTGGTTTACCTTTTTCAAATTGCTGGGATTCTAATACCACCAAACGATCGGCATCCGGATAAGGCAAAGGCGCTGCCAACAATTGATAATTTAAATTAAACAAGGCCACCAGAGCGCCCAGAGTAATACCCAGGGTCAACACAATAGTAAAAACATATCCCTTGGCTTTGGATAAAGAATGAAAGGCCGTTTTAAAATCCTGAAGGGTCACTATTATTCTCCACGTAAAATGTGATTGGCTGGTTTGCTAATCAAATGCCAAACTGACAACAAAGATGTTGCTGCGATTAAACCTAAAATTAATAGTGGCGGTAACCACCAACCTAAAGGAGTTGTCGATAAATTTAATCTTGTTTGGTCTATGGAAAACATTAATGCAATCAACACCAAAGCCGCGACCAGCAAACCCAGGATCACGGGTTTAAGATTATCCATAAAAATTTGCAGCAGTATTTTTAATGGAGTAGCACCAATCGCCATGCGAATACCCATCTCAAATTGTCGCAATTGCACTGTGTAACTCAACACAGCATAAATACCTATGCCAGCAAGCCCTAGCGCCAACAAACATAAAACAAACGTAATTGTTGCAGAGAGACTATCACCGGCAACCAGTTCCTGATGTGCGCGATCCATACTGCGCAACTCAGATACCTTGTATTGACTATTCACACTTGCCATCAGCTCGTTGATATCGCTTTTGCTGATAATTTGATTGGGCTTTTTCTGGAGCAACAATGATGTTGGAGAACGAGCACTGGTTTGTGGCACGAATACGCGAGGAATTTCTGCGCGACCGGGCAAATTAAAATCGCGAATGATTCCAACAATTTCATATGGAAATTCACGCTTGTCGCTATTCAACCAGTAGTATCGCTTGTGCATAACATCAGCATCGGGCTGCAACAAACGCGCGAAAGTTTGATTGACAATAATAACCGTGGCTTCGGTTTGACGATCCTCCAATGTAAACCTTCGACCTTGCAACCAGTCTGCACCTAACAAATCCAAATAGTGTTCATCCACCAATGTTAGCAATGCCTGATGTTGATCTATAAAACCGGGATCAACCGATAAATAACTAAACCAGGCAACAATTTTGTCCGAGCGAATAGGAAAATCACTGGTAACACTGGCATTTTTTATCTTCGGATGTGCCAACAGTCGTTCATGTATAGCCTGCATATTATTTTTTTGCTCTGCAGCCGGCCTATTAACCTGTGTGCCGCTATCTAAAATAACCTGATAAAGATCCTGAGTAACAAAACCAAGGGGCTGGTTAATATTGCGAATAGACTGCTGCAAAATATGCAGGCTGGCAGAAACCAGAATTGTGGTGAACATGACTTGCATCATGATCAAAAATTTCCGAACAGAATCGGATATTTGAATCCCCGTACCCTTGCCACTGGATTGCAAAAGCGAGTTGAGTTTGTTGTAGTTAATTTGTCGACTGACAATAGTCGCAAATATAAAAGCCAGGAATAAAACACTGACCACTGCGAATAGCAAACTGGTGGATGTTAAATACAATTCATCCAATCGCGGCAACAAATTGCGTGTTGAAACTTGTAATAACTCAATAGCGCTCAAGGCAACAATCAATGACAACACCAAGGTCGGTAACAGCAAGAGTATTTTTTCGCTCAATAACGAGTAAAACAAATGCGATTGCCTTGCGCCCAACACGGCTTTAATCGCCATATTGCGCTGTTGATTGGCGGTTCTCGCCAAAATCAGATTGGTGATATTGGCGCAAGCAATCAGCAACAAAACCAAAGTACCCGCAAACAATAGAAACACAGCCGTTTTGCTATTGCCTAAAATAATTTCGCCAAAACTGATCAATTTGAAATCTATACTACTGCCTTCAAAAGAAGCCCAACCAGCAACTGTTTCAACAAATTTACCGTTTAAATAATTGGTTATGGATTTTTCAACCTGTGATGCCGATTGCCCGGACTGAATTTTCCCCACCAGATATTGATTGATATTAAAATATCCCCAACCTCTGTATCTGGGTGGGACCAAATTGTAATCCCAAGGCAACCAAACCTGGGTCAATCGCCCTGGTCCCATTAATTGCGGTTCAATAAAATCTTTTGCAGTGACACCTATAATGGAAAACTCGATTTCACCAAATCGAATAGTTTCGTTGAGTACGTCTGCACGTGCATTAAATAATGTCTGCCAGGTTTCGTAACTGATAAGAGCGACCGGATTGTGTGCTTCAAATCCTTCGTCTTTAGTGAAACTGCGCCCCATGGTCATGGAAACATTTACCAGCGATAAATACTCCGGTGTAACATAACTGGTATTCACCAAAGGTGTATCAGTAAAACTGCGAACTACATCAGTTCCAAAATAGACCAATGCAAACTCTTCAAAATAATCACCGGCTTTTTTGTAGGCTTCCACTGCTACCGGATAGGGATACATATTCGCCAAATCCAATTGACCATTGGTAAATGCATCGCCCCGCAACAGATACAAACGATCCTGATCGGGATAAGGCAAGGGCTTAATCAACACCTGATAATTCAAATTAAACATGGCGACCAAAGCACCGAGCGTTATGCCCAGCGTCAGCACAATTGTGGTCGCATAGATTTTCGCTTTGCCTAGCGAATGCCATGCGTTTATAAAATCTCTGATGCGGATCACTCATTTACCTGCAAATGTTGCGCATCGATAATTTGGCCATCTAACAAATGTAATTTACGCGTAGCCATATCAGCGTAACGGGGGTCGTGGGTTACCATACAGAGTGTCGTGCCTTTTGCATTGAGTTGTTGCAGCATTTCCATTACAGCATCGCCATTTCGGGAATCCAGGTTACCGGTGGGCTCATCAACTAACAGTAATGCTGGATTGCCCACCAATGCGCGGGCAATTGCAACACGTTGCTGTTGTCCGCCAGATAATTGATTGGGTTTGTGTTGAGCGCGATGGGTCATGTCAACAATTTGCAGACATTCCATGACACGATTTTTTATATCAGTTTCACTGATCTTTTTCTGACGATACCGAAGCGGCAAAGCAATATTTTCAAAAACGGATAATTCATCAATCAAATTAAATGACTGAAAGATAAAACCAATTTTTTCATTGCGAATGCTGGCGGCTTCACTCAAACTCAGATTACTAACATCTTTACCCTCAATAGAATACTGCCCGCTGGTGGGCATATCCAATAATCCCAATAACGACAGCAGTGTTGATTTACCACAACCTGATGGACCACAAACCGATACGAAATCACCTTTGTAAATATCCAAATCAATTCCACGCAATGCATGGGTATACATTTCGTCGGTTGCATAAACTTTGGTTATGCCTTTCATTTGTAAGGTTAGTTGCATGATGATTCCTTTGTAATATAAATTTCTCGTAGGTTGGAAGAGCGCAGCGACTTCCAAAAATCTTTAAATTAACGAAAATGTAAATGTCGGAAGTCGCTGCGCTCTTCCAACCTACAGTGCTTCTATTTAACACTTTCAGTTGGTTTTACTTCCACCAAAATACGGTCAACTATATTTTTTGCTGTTGTCAGTTGACTAATATCGGAATAAATATTGCCGTCTTTTCCTGAGTGGTGACCATGGCCAATTAAACGCATAAGATAAATAGGTTGCGGATTGTCCAAATCTATCTGCACTTCATAAATGACTGATGGCTGTGCTGAATAGCCATCACCTGAATAGATGGCATCATCGGGGAAACGATCACTCGAATAATAATCGTTAAAATCAAATGATTGGTTAATCTCAAAACGCAGTTTAAATTGCTTTGGTAATTCAGACATAGCCTGTGAACCTAACACAAAATTATCCATAAAGGTCGCACCTGCGTAGGCATCCATTTCCGGTGGTATATTTTCCGGAAAAAACTGACCGGTTTTCGATTGGATACCTAATGCATGTAAAAACACAGGTAAGGATTCCGGCCTCATGCGGCTATCCTTGGTGGCAGGGTCCCATTCATAGGCAAAAATTGAATTTTCATCTTCACCCGTTGTAAAGGGATTTTCGGTAAAAACACGACCCGGATCTTTTTTAGTGACTTTATTGGCAAACCCATTACCCGCCAATTTTTGCGTGATATACAAAGGCTGGATAAATTTTCCGTCGATGGTTTCCAACCAAAAGGCATATTGTGGCCACATAAAATTCTGGCCTTTTTTAAATTCCAGTGAAAAAGACAAACCCTTGGCATTATCAGGTTTAAGTTGATGCAGAGTGAAAACCTGTTGCTCCTGTTCAGCTTGATTCACATTGGTACGCATTTGTTGCGACCAAACATAGAGTGACTTAAAAGGCTCGGCTTCACGATAAAACATTACCAACATCACCAGCGCAACAGACAGACTTAACAACGGCATAAGGTAACCAAAACGATTGTGCTTTTTAAATAAATAATTACCCAAGGGTTTAACATTATTTTTAATATGAAACCCCAACAACATAAACAACCAGAAACCGGTAAAGATGTGGGTGATAACGATCCATTGATTGTGCGGTTTTATAAACATATAGATGGCCGTAACAACCAAACTGATCGCTGCCAATAATAGAGATAAACCAATAAATGCACGCAGAGTTAACATCAATCAATACCTTGATAATTTTATATAAAAATTATTCGCGTAGGTTGGAAGAGCGTAGCGACTTCCGACACATCACCATTATTGACATCGACAATGTCGGAAGTCGCTTCGCTCTTCCAACCTACAGTTTCGCTTACAACAATGTAATTTCGGTTGCATCCTGAATATGTTTCATATCCGACAAGACCACCACATCATTTTCCTTTGCACCTTCAAGAATCTGAATATATTTTCCTGATTCCGCACCAAATTTAAATTCTTGCAAGGTCGCAGTGTTTTTATCCTCAGTCAAACTAAAGAGCGAAGCCGCCGAATGATTTTGTACGTTGACCGGCCTCTCGATAAATAAGGTGTTTTTTATATCAGCCGTATAAATTTCAGCGTCTACATTTAATTCCGGCCTGGCGGATGCAGGGACACCTTCAGTAAATAGAACTTCTACTTCAATTGTGCCATCGCGAACTTCTGGTGTAATACGCGAGACTTTTCCGGCAACCTGTTCGCGGCGAGTATTAATTGTGGCGGGTTGCCCAAGTTTTATTTGATCTACTCGCGATTGAGAAATTCGAATCAACGCTTTTAAATCTTTATCACTGCCAACCAATGCTAATTCCTGCCCCGCTGCGACACTCTGCCCCAATTCAACTGGCGAACGCTGCAATACGCCTTTAATACCAGCTCTGACAATTAATTTATCCGCACGCTGTTGCACTTGCTGTAATTGCGCATTAGCACGATTAATTTGTTCCTGCTGAATAATAATGGCCTCGCTAAATACCTCTTGCAGTTGCTCTACTCTTTTTGTTTGCAGAGCAACCCGTTGCTGCATTTGTTCCAATTGCAATAAAGTGGTTTGGTAAGCCAACATAGAAACGGCACCACCCGCCAAACCTTTTTCTGCGTTTGCACGCAGCTCTACTGTTTTGAACGATGCCGTTAAATCCGCAAGGTTGGATTGCTCAGCCAGCAATTCCCGCTGATTACTTAATTTTAAACGGCGCAAATTGGCCTGTTCTTGTATCAAGGCCATATTGGCCGCTTCTACTTCTTGCAAGACTTCCGGATTGTTCAAACGCATGATGACGCTATCGGCTTCGACTTCAGCTCCGGAGCGCAACAAAACCTCTTCAACAGTCGCCGCTGTTAATGCGGTAATCAGTGTTTGCTTATCCGAGCGCAAAACCCCGTAACCTTCCACAGTCACTTGTAAATTTCCGCGTTGAACTTTCCCCAGCAACAATTGATTGCGCTCAACTTTTACACTCGCACCCGATCCTGTTACCAGCAACAGCAAAAATGCCAGTGCAATGAATATCAACAACCCGATCAAATAAGATTTTTTGATCAGCGATTTTGATTGGGGTTTTGCAATATCCATTCAGATCTACCAACATCTATTTGATTGGTAGATTACAAAGACTATGCCAATCTTCAGTTCACCGATTTTTCTGGGTTTAACGGGAAAATGTCGAATTAAAAAGCAGATGATTTTCAAAACCGGACGCCGGATTCCGAAATCGGACGATAATTCAGATCTCCGGAAGAAATGAATAGATCGGATTTCAGACTGTCGAAAAAAGGGATTTTTTCGTCAAGCCTACAGGGATGTATTTACGGCGTGTCTGAAATCCGATCTATTCATTTCAGGCTAGCTATGACGCTGAAGGACAATAGATGCAGTCGCACCAGAAGAATGAAGATTATTGGTCAAACTTAATTTGCCGCCCATTTGTTCGACAATATGACGGCTTAAACTTAACCCTATGCCCTGCCCTTGGGATTTGGTGCTGTAGAAAGGCACAAATAGATTATCAATATTGGCTATGCCCTGGCCTGCATCTACAACCCGAATGTCGTGATATTGCGTATGTGCATTAAAAATTATTTCAATTGAATTTTTCGGGCTGCCGGCTTCCATCGCATTTTTAATTAAATTAATCAGCACTTGCTGCAATAAAACCGGGTCCGCCCAAAGCTCCAAATGCAAACCTTTGGCTTGTAATTCTGCATCAGGAAATAATTGTGTGAGGGTTTGAAAAATTGATTCGGATTTTATCCATTCCGGTTTTATTTGTAAGGGTTTATGCAATTCAGCATAACGGCTGACGAAGTCCTGCAAATGCTGACAGCGCTCACTGATTAATGACAAGGCTTGTTGATCTCGCTCGCCAGACAAACGGCTTTGCAGACTTTGCGTCAAGGCAGAAACAGGTGTTAATGAATTGCGAATTTCGTGGCCGAGAACGCGAATAATTTGTTGCCAGGCTTGCAACTGACTTTCACGCAATACCGATTGAATATTGATAAACACCAACAGCGTGTAATTCTGATTTTGATCCATAAAACTACTTTGACGAATTTGCCATTGCTGCGCCTTTTCAGACTCGACAAATCGCCATTCGGGTGTTGTTTCCAAACCCAACAACCCCGGTGATGCGTGACGCAAAGTTTGCCATGGCTGGTTAAATAAACTCGAAAAAGCGTTATTGGCATAATTTAACTGCAACCTATGGTCAAACACCAAAATAGGTGTATTAAGTTGATCAATCAAGCGATAGAGCAAAAAAGGTTGCTCATCTTGATGGCGCTTATCCTTTTGTAATTTTTCACTTAATAGATCCAACTGACGGTGCAGTTCACCAACACAACCCTGACTAAAAACCGGTTTTGCCGAAAGTGAATAATCCTGTTGTTGCAGCGCATCCAATTGAATATTGATACGGTTAAATATAGATAAATACTTCTGATAGATAAAACGGAAAACAAGAAAATCGACAAGAATAAGCGCAGCCACTAATAATCCGTACTGCCATGCGATTAATAGGTTCCACAAAATAGCCAAACAAACCAATTGCGTTACCACAATTAACGCAAAGAATAATTTTAAACTGGATTCCAAAGAATCAGAGCGCCAGGCCATATTTTTCCAGCCTGCGATACAAAGAGGATTTGGTGATACCCAGCATATCAGCGGCTCGCTGTTTATTGCCCTCTGATACTTGCAGCGCCTGTTGAATCAGATGTAATTCCGCCGCATCCAGAGTCATAAAAGCCAAATTGGGCTCACTATTCGTAGCTTTGCTTTTTGATGACAGCATCAATGAATCTGAATTAAGAATTGCATCGCGGCTCAATAAAACTGCACGTTCTATCACATGGCTTAATTCACGAATATTACCGGGCCAATCGTAAGCTTCCAATAATTTAATCGCATCAGGTGATAACTTTAAGTCCGGTTTTCGATAAGCCTGTGCATGTTTATTGAGGAAAAAATTCGCAAGTAGTGCGATATCCTCACGCCGTTCACGCAATGCAGGCACACGAAATTCAAGCGTATTAAGCCGATAATATAAATCCTGACGAAAACTGCCATCTGCAATTAATTGCGTAAAGTCCGCGTTAGTCGCACTGATAATTCTGACGTTTGCTTGCTGGGTTTGACTTGAACCCAGCATTTCAAATTCACCCGTTTCCAATACTCGCAATAATTTTGCCTGTTGGCTAAAGGGAATTGTGGCAATTTCATCCAAAAACAAACTCCCTGATTTTGCCAATTCAAAACGACCAATACGTTGTTCACGTGCGTCAGTAAATGCGCCTTTTTTATGGCCGAGCATTTCACTTTCGAACAAGGCTTCTGGAATTGCACCCATGTTAACGGATATAAAAGCTTGATCGGCACGAGCAGAATGCAAATGAATCCAATGCGCCAGCTGACTTTTACCTGTGCCATTTTCGCCGGTGAATAAAATATTGGCATCAGTGGCTGCAACATTTTCCAGTTGTTGCATCAAGCGATTCATGGATTCACTCTGCCAAACCAATTGCGGTGTGGATTTTTCCAATTGCTGACTCAAGGCACGATTTTTTCGATTGAGTTGTTGCAAACGCAATTGTTGTTGCAACACTTGAATCAAACGCTGATTGTTCCAGGGCTTTTCAACAAAGTCCCCTGCACCTAATTGCATGGCTTTTACTACCAACTCAGTGTTAGACCAAGCCGTCATAGCAACCACTGGAGTATCGAATGATTGTTGCTGCAACCAACGCAAAAAATCCAAACCTTCTTCACCAGAAGTCGTATCCATGCCGAAATTCATATCCAACAACATTAAATCCGGTTTTTGTTGCGCCAATATTTTTTTTGCTGATGCAGGGCTATCGGCTTCAATTAATTGAAAGCCAGCATCTTCCAATACAAATTGCGCGGAGATACGAATCTCGCGATTGTCTTCGATGATTAAAATTTTGGGTTGTGTTTGAGTCATTGGGAACCTTTTTAGAAGCCTTACCCCACCCTAGCCCTCCCCTTGGCAGGGGAGGGAACACAATTTCACTCCGCAAAAAGTAGGGAGTAAAGTCCCTCCCCCTGCCAAGGGGGAGGTTAGGAGGGGGTAAGGTTTTACAAATTATTAAATATCAACAACCGCTCTAACCGCAGCATGATCACTCACACCAAATACCAATTCCACATCGCGGATTTTGTAGTCAGGGGTTGAGAATAATCCATCGACCATATAGGGCAAGTAACCACATCTATGCAAATCTTTGTCCAGGCTTGTTTCATAATGGGCAGGAATATTATCTTTATAACATTCGGCGATTGTTGAAAAAATTTCGCGGCCACGGGGTGCATTGAAATCGCCGGATAAAACAAATGATGGATAAGCTTTTAAATAGTTCAGCATTTTTTGCACATCTTGCCGTTGATAATCATCGGCTTGACCATCGCGTGACCAGGTGAAATGGGTGTTGGCAAATCGATAGATTTTATCTTCAATGCGAAGTTCCACCAGCTGTACTATGTAACGGCGCGTTTGATGCAAAACCGATACGGGAAACTTGGTAAAAACGGCAGGTATTTCGCTAGGGCCAGCGTACTGGTGCAGATTGATGTCATAAAAAGCAAATCGCGAAAGTATGGCAATACCTTCCCATTGATCATCGACCAATTCATGACGCGTAGTCGGAGTAAACAGACAAAAGTACCCAAAAGCTGATGCTATGGTCTGCGCTTTGTCCTGCATGACTTCCTGAAAGCAAATAACATCCGGATTTTCCTTTTGTATCAGCTTTTGGATTTTATCAATATGACGATCCCTCTCTATATTGACTGAAATAAATCGAATAGCCATTGTTTAACGTCGTCCACCTAATAGTGATCCCAAAATACCGCGGACAATTTGTCGGCCAACACTTGAGCCGACGGCGCGTGCTGCACTTTTTGCAAAAGCTTCGACAGCGGATTCACGTTTACTGCTGCTGCGCTCAGCCTGGCGCTGTTCACGCTCCTGCTGTTTTTGCATTTGCTCTTGTTGTTTGCGTAATTGTTCTTGCTGCTTTTGCGCGTCTTTGAATTCTTTTTCCTGTTGCTGGCGAATTTGTTCCTGAATTTTTTGCTTTTCCAATACTTGTTGTTCAGTTGCAATACGGCCTTTCAGAATTTCATAAGCGGATTCTCTATCCACTGCTTTGTCATAAATAGATTTATAAGGCGAACGCGACATAACTTGCGCACGCTCTTCGTCTGACAGCGGCCCTATGCGTGATGCTGGTGGTGCGATTAATATTCTTTCGACTGGTGTAGGTGTGCCTTTGTCATCCAACACAGACACTAATGCCTCGCCAATCCCCAATTCAGTAATGACTGATTCAGTTGAAAATGCTGGATTGGACCTGAAAGTTTGCGCGGCAATTTTCACGGCTTGTTGATCTTTGGGTGTAAACGCCCGCAATGCATGTTGCACGCGATTACCCAATTGCCCCAGCACAGAATCAGGAATATCGGCAGGGCTTTGGGAAATAAAATAAATGCCCACACCTTTGGATCGAATCAAACGTACAACCTGTTCAATTTTTTCAATCAACAATTTGGGAGCATCGTTAAATAACAAATGGGCTTCATCGAAGAAAAACACCATTTTGGGTTGATCGGCATCACCCTGCTCTGGCAGGTTTTCGAATAATTCAGAAATCAACCACAATAAAAATATTGAATAGAGTTTTGGTTGATTGATCAGGGTAGTTGCATCGAGGATATTGATAACACCTGTACCCTCCAGAGTCACTTGCATCAGATGTTGTAAATCCAGTGCAGGCTCGCCAAAAAAGTTATCAGCGCCTTCCTGCTCCAACATCATCAATCGGCGTTGAATGGCAGCAATACTGGCATCACTCATGCCGCCGTATTCGCCTTCCAATTCTTTGCTGTTGTCTTTCATCCAATTCAGCATGGCTTGCAGATCTTTTAAATCCAACATCAACAAGCCTTGATCATCGGCAATTTTAAACGCAGCGTAGAGCACACCGGTTTGAGTATCGTTTAATTGAAAAAAATTCGAGAGTAACAGCGGGCCCATATCCGATAAAGTTGCGCGCACTGCGTGGCCTTTTTTCGCATATAAATCCCAAAACACACAAGGGAACATGCGTTGTTGATAATTTTCAATTTTGATGGTTTGAATCCGTTCATCAATTTTTGGATGCGGTTTTCCTGCAGAGGCCAATCCTGATAAGTCTCCTTTAATATCAGCCATAAACACCGGCACCCCCGCTTTGGCAAAACCTTCTGCCAGGACTTGCAGGGTAACTGTTTTACCGGTACCGGTTGCACCTGCGATTAATCCATGACGATTGCCCATACGCAAATTCAAATGCACTTGTTGGTTGCCATTACCGCCGATTAGAAAAGTGTTTGCCATATCTTTTTACCTGAAATTTATTTAATTTCGTAATCTAATTCCCCCCTTTGAAAAAGGGGGGCTAGGGGATTTAAAAACTCAGAAGATTCAACCATTTAAAATCCCTCCCCCGCCTCCCTTTTTCAAAGGGAGGAGCTGATCTTCCCACAAATAAAAAAGGAGCCATATTTATGCCCCTTTTTATGTCAATCATTCAACGCCAGGTCACTCCGGCAAAGTAATATTCAATTCCAACACCGAACAGTTATCAGTATTGTCCACTTTGACAAATACCTGATCAGCGCTGACATTGACGTATTTACGAATCACCGCGAGGATTTCTTCCTGCATTTGCGGTAAAAAATCCGGTTGATTTTTACCGCGATTACGACGTTCATGTGCAACGATAATCTGCAAACGTTCTTTCGCCATAGACGCAGAAGAGTTTGCATTTTTCTTTTTGAAATAGTCAAAAATACTCACTACTTACCTCCCAGCAAACGCTTCAGGAAACTTTTCTTTTCAGCCTCAAGGAAACGATGTGGCATTTCTTTTCCTAACAATCGGTCAACTGCATCATTGTAAGCCTGACCTGCAAGTGAATCGTTATCCAGAATAACCGGTGTTCCCTGATTAGATGCTTTTAGTACAGCTTCTGATTCCGGAATAACACCCAGCAAAGGAATTGCCAGTATTTCTTCAACATCGCCAACACTTAACATCTCGCCTGCTTCAACACGTGCCGGGTTGTAGCGGGTCAATAACAAATGTTCTTTGATAGGCTCCAAACTTTGTTCTGCACGACGCGATTTGCTTTGCAAAATACCCAAAATGCGATCTGAATCGCGTACCGAAGACACTTCGGGGTTAGTCACCACTACTGCTTCATCTGCAAAATACAGTGCCATCAACGCGCCCGTTTCAATACCAGCGGGTGAATCACACACAATAAACTCAAAATCTTTACTCAATTCGTTAATTACTTTTTCAACGCCCTCGCGACTCAAAGCATCTTTATCTCGTGTTTGTGAGGCTGGCAGAATATACAAACCTTCTGTACGTTTATCTTTAATCATCGCTTGATTAAGTGTTGACTCGCCCTTGATCACATTCACAAAATCATAAACGACCCGGCGTTCACAACCCATAATCAAATCCAGATTACGCAGGCCCACATCAAAATCTATCACCACTGTTTTGTGACCACGCATTGCCAAACCAGTAGCAATAGCTGCGCTGGTGGTGGTTTTACCTACGCCACCTTTACCTGATGTTACGACGATAATTCTAGCCAAGGTAAAAACTCCTCAAATAAATAAATGAAAAATAAATTAATTTTTTTGAAAAACCTGACCCCACCCTAACCCTCCCCCTTCTCAGGGGGAGGCCGGGAGGGTATCTAAAATATTTAACCCGCCAGCCCTTCCACCAAAACCTTGTCACCTTGCAGCGAAATTTGCGCAGATTTTTTATGCAGATCTTTTGGTAAAGAATCCTGCAACATAAAATTTCCCGCAATTGACACCAGTTCAGCTTCCAGATGCTGACAAAAAATTCTTGCTGTTTCATCGCCTTTAACACCTGCCAAAGCACGACCTCGCAAACTGCCATAAACATGGATGTTGCCATCCGCCAACACTTCAGCACCTTCACTGACTTGTGAAAGCACAATTAAATCCGCACCTTCTGCATATATTTGTTGGCCAGATCGAATTGGGCGCGTAACAATCTTGCTCTGACGCTGCACCAGTTTTTCTTCAATAACTGTTTCCACAACGGTTTCAACCACACGTTCAATTTGTATCTCTGTTGGTGCTTTGGGAATTTTCAAGGCGCGTTCACTGGGGGTTGCCAGTATCGGTAATCCGGTTGCTTTTATCGTATTTTGCAAAGATTCAGGGACGCCGCTAAAACCCAGGGGTTGCAAACCCAATTCACGACAATCTTTTAATAAAGATTCAGGTTTTTTTAAATCAGCAGGGTTTTCCAATTTGTCGAGGTTAATCAGTATTGGCGAGTTGGCAAAAAATTGTGGTGCCTGATCAATTTTTTCCTGTAATTCTCTGGCAAGATTTTTGGCGTTGTAACGGGTAATAGCCAATACAACCAAAGTAATGGCGCTACCCTTTAATTGAAATTCCACATCCGGCATTCAGTTATCTCATTTTATTTTTGCGTGGTGCGCATTATCTAGGGCGCAGGGAATTCAGGCAAGGTTAAGCTCATATCACCTAGCCTGATGATGAGGCACAATGGGTGCTCTATTTAAAGAGGCGTTTATATGAAATCGTCCATCCGCTATGTACTAACTCTTTCCTTGCTGATTCCCGTAGTGGGTTGCTCAACATCCCAGGCTGAATCGCAAAGCCGAACTTATGAGTCCAGCCAGCCTGCATTTAGCCAGCAACAGTTGGATTCCCTTCTGGCACCAATAGCACTTTATCCGGATAGTTTACTGTCGCATGTTTTGATTGCATCGACTTACCCTCTTGAAGTGGTCGAAGCGGATCGCTGGGTGCAAAGCAGCCGCCTCAGTGGTGAAGCGGCGGTCAATGCTGCCGAAAATAAAAATTGGGATCCCAGCGTAAAAGCTCTGGTCGCCTTCCCGGATGTATTGAAACGCATGAGTGAAGATCTGAACTGGACCCAACAATTGGGTGACGCATTCCTTGAAGATGAAGGGCGCGTCATGGATAGCATCCAAAATCTTCGCGATAAAGCTTATGCAGCTGGAAATTTGCAAAATACCGATCATGTAAAAGTGGTACGTGAAGACAGGGTTATTATGATTGAGCCTGCTGTTGAACGTGTGGTTTATGTCCCTGTCTACGATACCCGTGTTGTTTATGGCCCTTGGTGGTGGGCTGATTACCCACCGGTTTATTGGCACCGATATTCGAGCCAGGTTTATTTTTCCGGCAGTTTTTACTGGGGACCACGTGTTTATATAGGCCCAAGCTTCCATTTCAGTAGCTGTCATTGGCGTAACCGTCGCGTAGTGGTTATAGACCATCACCATCACAGGGATTATTACCATCATCGTCATGCCTACACAGGCCGATATTTGGCACACTACAAAGGTGCAAGACACTGGAACCACAATCCGGCACATCGCCGTGGCGTGGCGTATTACAACGAACCTGTGCGCAATCGTTACCAAAGCAACAGGGAACCCAGACGCAATTCATGGGATGACCGCCAACAAGCACGGGACAGAGCCGGTGTTTACAGCAAGAACCCGGATCGCGAGCGTCAGGCTAATCGATTTAATAACGACTCACGCAATAATGAAGCTCGTGGCATCAACAGAAGTAATGATCAATCCAGAGAAAATAATCGCAATCAGGTTTTTGAAAACAGATCTGATGCGCTTCGCGCTCGTATGGCTGAACGTCAAAATCAACATAGAGATTCTTCCCAAACAGCTGGAAATATTCGCACCGAGAATTCATCACCCGTTGATCGAAGCAATCGGAATACTGGACGGGAAATTCAATCCAACCAGACAAATCGACCAACCCATTCACAAAACCGTTTTGAAACGAGACAACAACAGCAAGTTATCAGAGAGTCGGCACAACATGATTCTCGTTTTTCCCGTCGCGAATCAACTGATAATCGCCAACAAAATAATGAACGCACACCACGCCAGATTATTCGCAGCAATGATTCAAACAACGCCCGTAACGATTCAAACAATAATCGTTTTGAGCGACCCCAACGGGAACCACGCATGGAGCACCAGCGCACTGAATCAAGAATGGAAACAAGACGCGGTGGAGAGGAAGGTGGACGCAGAATAGAGCGCGAAAGATAAACAATCTGTAAATAGTCACTCATCCAAAGACGCTAACAACAGGAATTTGTTAGCGTCTTTTTATTTAGGCCTATTTAAGAAGATTCAAGCCTAGGTTGCGCGCCTTAACAACACAATACCGATAAACACACACAAGATAATAGGAATTAATACCGCAACCATAGGGGCAAAACCAAACACCAGACTTGAAGGCCCAAGCAATTTTTGCAGCAATAAAAACACCACACCAATCACAACACCCGAAAAAATTCTCTGGCTCATGGTGACACTACGCAAGGGACCAAAAATAAACGAGATTGCAATCAATACCAGACTGGCAATTGCCAGCGGTTGCAAACATTTTTGCCAAAATGCAACGCTGTAACTGGAAGCGGAAAGTTGCTGCTGTTCAAGATAATTAACGTAATAATGTAAATCACGCATGGACAACTCATCCGGTTCCGATGCCAGAATATTGAATAATTGTGGTGTCATATTGGTTTCCCAATCACGCGATTCAATATGGCTGTGAATCAATCCTTTTTCTGCATCGACCTGCGACACTAAAATATTGTGTTCTTTCCATTTTCCATTGTCGTAATTCGCACTTTCTGTATAACTTGCCGACAATAATTGATGCTGTTCATCAAATTGATAGCGGGTAATACCTTGCAATATGCCATTAGGCCTCACTGCCTCAACATACATAAAATTGCCTGATTCACGGCTCCAGACATTTTCCGGCAAAGGCTTTACCCAATTGTGACGTAAAAAATCCTTGCGAGCTTCCGCCGTCCTTTCAGCATAAGGTGCAACAAATTCGCCTATTAATAATGCAGCCAAAATAAACAAAAACGCAGGTCGCAATGCCATCCAGACTATACGCGCAACCGAAACACCCGCCGAACGAATAATAACTAACTCACTGGTGCTCGCCAACAAACCCAAACCGGCCAGCACACCAATCAAGCAAGCATAAGGAATAAAATCATAAATATGGCCAGGCATTATCAGTGCCATATAAATCACAACTTCGGTAATTGTATAAGTTTCACTGACATTTTTTAATTGACCGATCAGTCCGAATACAAAATCCAATGAACTGATAACCAATAATGTTGCAATAATCGCCATGAACACAGTGCGCGATACATAACGGGTAATCTTATGCATGGGCGGCACCTCGAGTGAAAGAAAACATCGAGGATATTTTTCGCCAATTGAAAATCATCAACGCAATCAATAAAAAAATCAGATGGATAATCCACAGGCCCAGATCAGGATCCAGCTTCCCTTTCATCATTTTACTGTTAGCATTCAGCAAAAAAGTCAGATAGAAAACATAAATCAAAATCGCCGGTAGCATTTTAAAATAACGTCCCTGACGTGGATTGGTTTTACTCAATGGCACAGCCATCAAGGTCGCAATAAAAACCATCAGCGGCATAGCGATTCGCCATTGCAAAGCAGCCTGGTTTTCAAGAGATTGAACGGTAAGTAATTCACTGGTGGGTTTTGCATCGGATTCAAAATCCAGATCAGCAACGCTAGCCGCCGGAGGCAGGTATCGCCCCCATTCGCTGAACCCGGTAATTTTAAAATCACTGGTTCCCGGGCGCCCTTCGTAACTATAACCTTGCTGCAAAATCAAATAACGTTGACCATATTCTTCTTTTAATTTTTGTTGCCCGGAATCAGCAATGACGACTACCGATTTGTTCGGACCTCCCTGCTGTGCAACAAATACTTTTTGCAGTTGACTATTATCGGTGACATTTTCAACGTAAGTCATCACACGACCTTGAGCGATTGCCTGAAATCGTCCTTCTTGCAAACTTTCAAACTCACTGCGATTACGTTGTTCTGCCAAGGTTCTTTCTGTTAACGACGCCCCCAGTGGGCTCAACCAAAAACTGAACAAACCCACCATGATTGCAATGACAGTTGCAGGTATCAGTGTCATCACAAACAATTGAAACTGGCTCATACCACAGGACGACAGAACAACCATTTCACTTTCAATATACATACGCCCATAAACCAACAATATCGCCAGATAAAAACCAAGCGGCAGTATTAATTCCAGCAAATGCGGCATGCGAAACAAAATAATTGAAAAAAGTGCATCAACGGCGAGCCGGCCTTGAGCGGCATCATCCAGAAAGCGACTGAAGGTCGATGACAAAAAAATAATCAACAGAATGGCACTGACAGCCAGGCTGGTATAAAGGAGATCACGGCTGAGGTAACGAAAAATAATCAAGGAGATTGTCCTGTAGTCTCAATGCAAAGGCGTCGCGGCAAGGATGCAAATACTAGTGCATTCAGACCACAGGAACAATAAAAGTTCTAAAAAGAAAAAACCTAAAAAGAAAATCCCAAAGTCACTGCATATTCAGTCTGCGGATATTCGGGAAGATCATCGTAATCACTGGCAGCAAGTCGTAAATTCCAGGCATCTGTTATTTCCCAATCAACATAGGTCGAAAAATATTTCACATCTGCACCTCCTTTCAGATAGGCCTGTTCAAACTGATAATCAATACCCCAGGTCAAACGCTCCCAAAACAAATAGGCGATACCTGCACCCAGGGCAGAATAATCTTCAATTTCATAGGTTGAATCTGTCGCCGATACACGGGTAAAAGAGGCATCCAAATGATTCGACCATTTTTCACCCTGATACCCAATTCCCAAGGTCATACTGGTGTCGCGTGAACCACTGCCTATACCTTTTTCAAAGTCACCATTATCTGTTTTATATTCAAGACCAAAAGCAGTCCACATATTGTCGACAGAACTCCATTGCCACACATAGTTCGCTGACAAACTGATATCCCCCAACCCGGATTGGGATTCTTCCAATTCATCCAATACATCATTGATTTGATCGCAACGAGTAATTTGCTCCTGGGTAATACGGCCACGATTAATCAATCGCTGAATTATCAAAGGCGATGTATCAGCCAAACGAGAACAGAGACTGACAATGCGCGGGGCGCTGCCATTGATAAAATAATCGCCATCTATTTTCATCCAGGGGATATTGCCCGAAAAAACCCAATTACCTTTTTGATAATAAGGCGAAAATATGAAATTTTGCATATCGGCACTGACCAGCTCATATTCCTGATGCTGTGTGCTCACAGAAAAATCAGCACCCCAATTTTTTTCTTCTTGTGCAAGGGTATTGAATGGGCAGATTGTGACTAACAAACAGATTGATATTTTTTTTAACATTTTTAATTTCTCCGAAGTTCACCCCACCCTAACCCTCCCCTTGGCAAGGGGAGGGAACAAGCTCTCGCAAGAATCAATTTCACACTCTGCATTAAGCAGGGAGTAAAGTCCCTCCCCCTTGCCAAGGGGGAGGTTAGGAGGGGGTGATTTTATTTTAATGACGACGCTTCCTCATACGCTCACGCATTTTCTTACGCTGTTCCGGTGTCATATTGCGAAATTTTTCGCGCATTTTTTTGCGCTCTTCAGGTGTTAATGATTGCCATTTTTCACGTAAAGCTTCGCGCTCCTCCTCCGGTAAACTTTTAAATTTTTCAATACGTTCACGCACCAACGCTTTTTCTTCCGGTGGTAATTGTTGATAGCGCTTATGTATTTCACGCAATTCCGCTTTGCGTTCCGGTGACAGAGACTGCCAGCGATTAAAACGTTTTTTTAATGCCGCTTTTTCTTCCGGTGACATAGCTGCAAAACGGTCAGCTTGTTTCTGCATACGTTTACGTGCTTCCAGTGGCAGATTATTCCAATTTTTTTGCATTTGTGACAACCACTGCTGTTGCGTCGGGGTCAGTTGTTCCCAGGTTAAATCATCAGCATTTGCCCTTGATGTCCAAAATAAAGGCACCCAAAATAAAGCCAATAATAAAATTAACTTTTTCATAATGATTCCTCATTGCTTTCAGGCAAGTTATTTGCCGTTGAACTTTTCAATTCTTCACTGACCTTGACAGACTGTTGGTTCAAATTACTCTCATTAATCAACACATCTGGCTCCATCAATTCTTCATCTTCTGCAAACTCGGCCATATAAAGCCAAAACTCTTCACTTGGCACATCTTCACTGTTTTCAGATTTTTCAGATGCAAGCGGTACTGATGGATTAGCGAAAACAGAGGTTGCCATCAATGTCAGCAACAAACTTGTAATTGATACTGAATATTTATTGAATAACATTAGTCATCTCCTAACACTTCAAGCATTTCCATATCCGATAACCAATCAGGGTCAACCTCTGAGTAAAGTGCAAAATCTGAACTAAAATCCTGCACGGAATTTTTTTGTACAATACCGGGCATAATCACCACTAACAATAAACTGGCAGCTAAAGCCAAAGCTATCGATCTGATTTTTTTATTTCTCCATAGGGGGTGCGCAGATAAAATAATCACATCAGATTCTGTATTGCGACTCACATCAGATGCTGTTTCCTGCTGGATAGATTGCAAAGCATGATGACGAATCGATGCCAATTCGTTTTTTGTTTTTTCATCAATTTCTTCCAGGCTTTTATTTAAAGCATGGTTAATTGATTGATTAAATTTTTCTTCACTCATGTTTTGCCTCGTATTTCAAGATTTTTTGCCCTCACCCTAGCCCTCTCCCGGAGGGAGAGGGAACGAACTCCTTGTTTTTTCGATTGCAGCATAATCAAATCCCCTCTCCCTCTGGGAGAGGGTTAGGGTGAGGGCTCTCCCAACAACTCCCTCAACCTCTGCACCGCCCGAAAATAATGCGTCTTCACACTTCCTTCTGTGCACTCCATTACCTGCGCTGTTTGTTCAAGATCAAAACCTTCCCAGGCACGCAATAAAAACGCTTGTCGTTGACGCAATGGCAAAAGATCTACTGCTCTAATTACCTGCTCAATATTTTGCATACGCAAAATTAATTCTGCCGGGTTCCATTCCTGTTCATCTGCAGCCACCTGCAGCATATCATCCATAGTGTTGTCATCGTCTGCATCCGTTGTTGTTGACTGCCAGAAAAAGCGTTTCTGTTTTTTCTGTGCCCTGTGCCAATCCAAAATACGATTTTGTAAAATCCGCTGAAACAATAAAGGCCATTCCTGATCTGTTTTGTTTCGATAATATTGCACCAATTGCATCATTGCATCCTGCACTATATCCAAAGCGTCCTGTGACTTTTTGGTGGTGAATAATGCAGTGCGATAAGCGCGCTGTTCAACACTCGCAAGAAAAGCGTCAAGCTGGCTTAATGATTCGCACTGATTATTCAAATTCATTCTCACAATTTTTTTAAATTAATCTTTCTTATCCGGTAAAGGATGTACAACCACTTTTGTTTTGGTTTCACCTTCAGGATTGGTGACAGAAATATTTTTGGTCACCGTGCCCGCTTGCTTATCAACCGTCGCATCAACGGAACGAGTCGTCGTTTTGCCCTGGCTGTTGGTAAAAGTGGAATCGCGGGTATAACCATTTTCGGTTTTTTGCGTCACACGCTGGCCGGAATACTGGCCTCCATTATAGTTTGTACCACTGACCGTGCGAGTACGGGTTTTGCTTTCTTTATCATTGACTACACTGGTATGCCGTGTTGCTGTTTGTCCCTTGGCATTGGTTTTGGTCATATCCCGCTCAAATCCATTTTCGGTTCTGACTTGTTCAACCTGACGCGTGACTGGCGGATTGTGGTGTTTTTTGACTCGCTTGTGTGAACGATCTGCATCCGCAAACACACTACCTGCAAGTAAACTCAATGCTGCAATACTGGTGATAATTAATTTTTTCATAATAAGCTCCAAGGCTTGTTTGGGTATGGGTTAGGTTTTCGCGCGCTTGGTGGGTATAACGCAGGAGATGCAGATTGGTTGACATCCAGTAAAAAATATTTTGCAGGGTTTTAAATTTTCTGGTTTATCATGCGCCTGGCTTGTGACGGCCCCCCCCAATCGACAGCTCGTTAACAGCATCAAACATTCACCATGGAGGCAAGAATGAACCTTTTCAAATTACCCCTGTTTTTCCTGTTACTTTTTTTATCCGCATGGCTGCCTGCGCAAAACTATCCCGCGCGTGAGTCAGAATTTATAAATGATTTCGCCAATATTCTTGATGAACAAACAGAGCAGCGCATCATCCGCACCCTGTCAGAATTAAAGCAATCACGTAATCTGGAAATGACTGTGGTCACCATACAATCAATGACCCGATATGGATTCAATGGTGAAATTGAACCTTTTGCGACCAGCTTGTTTAACTATTGGGGGATAGGTGACGCAAGGCGCAACGATGGGGTCATGATTCTGGTGGCGACTGAAGATAGGGCCATGCGTATCGAATTGGGTGCGGGTTACCCGCAGTATTTTGACCAAACAGCAAAAACCATTATCGATGATGTCATGATTCCGCAATTCAAAAATGGAAACTTTGCCAGAGGTATTGAACAAGGTGTCGAAGAAGCAGCCCGATTGATTCGTCCTGACCCGGCTCAACTGGACTTGACTCTGGATGCACCTTTGCATACCGCCAGCAGCATCAATAAAGAAACCGGCAACAACCCATTAATGATTTTTTTGCAATGGGCAACAGGAATTCTGGCCAGTATTTTTGGCAGTGTTTTCGGCTTCTTGCGTTTTAACAAATGGCGCCGCGAACGCCCACGCCACTGCCCAAAATGCAACGGCATCATGGAGCTATTGTCAGATGCACGGGAAGATACTCACCTCTCCGCCGGACAACAAAGCGAAGAGCGCTTGAATTCAGTTCAATACGACGTCTGGTACTGTCCGGCAGATGAAACCGTGCAAATCTGCAATTATCAAAAATGGTTCAGTGGTTATTGCAAATGTAAATTCTGTGGCAACAAAACCCTGGATTCCAACTCCGAAACCATCAAACACGCTACTGAATACAGCACTGGCACTTCCCGCGTTACCTTTAACTGCGAACACTGCAAGGAAAGCTGGACCGAACTGCACACTATTCCCATGGTGACAAAAACCAGAACTTCGGGCTCATCCGGATTTTCCGGTGGCGGACGTTCTTCCGGTGGTGGCGCATCAGGACGATGGTGATGAAAAACCTGGTCTAGAATAACACTACCCCTGGCATCCACATCCAGCACTCCACACAGAAAATTTGTGTTTACATTGCTGGCGGTTAGGCTAAGGCCGCTCATAACAATTAAGGATACTGATATGCCCTCTTCTATTTTTCGTTTTATTGGTGCGATTCCGTTTTTAATTGCCGTTTTCCTGAATGCGTTTGTGGATCTTGGACACAAAATCATTATTCAAAATACCGTTTTCAAACTCTACGACGGCCCCCAACAAATTTTATTAACGGCCATAGTCAACGCCATGATGTTGATTCCGTTTATTTTGTTACTCAGTCCTGCCGGATTTATGTCCGACGTGATGCGCAAAACCAAAGTCATGCGATTGATGGCTTGGGCAGCTGTAATCCTCACATCACTGATCACATTTTTTTATCATCTCGGATTATTTTGGTTTGCGTTTGCGATGACATTGTTACTCGCTGCACAAGCGGCTATTTATTCACCTGCAAAATTTGGCTATATCAAAGATTTGTTTGGCAAGGAAAATTTAGCGCAAGGTAACGGCGCTGTCGGTGCAATATCCATGATTGCGATTTTGATGGGCATAGGTGTTTTCTCCATATTTTTTGAACTGGCTTATCCTGCTAACGCAACAAACGAAGCGGATGTCATTCGTGCCATGGCACCACTGGGTTGGTTACTGGTGTTAGGCAGCATCATTGAAGTCGTGATGATTTATCGTTTACCCCAATCAGTTGAAGCTGAACCCAAACAACAACAATTTTCTACCAAAGCTTATTTCACCGGTAAATTATTTGCTGAAGATATGGCACCGGTTTTACGCCGTCGGGTTATTCGCTTATCGGTCGTCGGCCTGGCAATTTTCTGGGGTGTAGGACAAGTTATGCTGGCTGCGTTCCCGGCGTTTATTAAAGAAGAATTGGCAATGGACAATGCCATGATTGTGCAAGGAATTTTAGCCTGTAGCGGAATTGGTATTGCGATTGGTTCTATTTTTGCCGGGCGATTTTCCAAAAATTATATTGAAACCGGTCTGCTACCAATTGGCGCTCTGGGTTTTGCATTAGGTTTAATTTGTTTACCTTTCCTGCATTCAACCAGTGCATTTATTGCAGCATTTTTATTTATCGGATTCTGCGGCGGTATTTTTACTGTGCCACTTAATGCACTGATCCAATTTCACGCTAACGAAAATGAATTAGGTCGTACACTCGCCGCTAATAACTGGGTACAAAATGTCACCATGCTGACCTTTTTAGGCATGACAGTAGGGTTTGCTTACGCAGGATTCTCCAGTAAAACTTTGTTGCAAATAATTGCGGCAATTGCATTCATTGGATGTTGTTACTGTATTTATGAATTACCACAAAGCATGGTGCGCTTTATTTTCTCCTTTACTTTTTCACGACGTTACAAAGTATTGGTACAAGGCATGAAAAATATTCCATCCAAAGGTGGTGTATTAATGCTGGGTAATCATGTGAGCTGGATTGACTGGGCCATTTTGCAATTAGCAAGCCCTCGCCCCGTGCGTTTTGTGATGTTACGTAGTATTTATGATCGCTGGTATTTGAAATGGTTTTTGGATTTATTTGGTTGTATTCCGATTGAATCCGGTGCGCAAAGCCGTAAAGCGTTGGATGCGGTTGCTGAAAGTTTAAATAAAGGTGATGTGGTGTGTTTGTTCCCTGAAGGCGCCATCAGCCGTACGGGGCATCTGGGTGAGTTTCGTCGCGGTTACGAACGTGCTTGTGAAAACGCCAACGACGATGTGGTGATTGTGCCTTTCTATTTACGCGGATTATGGGGCAGCCAATTTTCACGCTCATCACGCCGGTTAAAAACACAGAATCGTCCTTTATTAAAGCGCGATTTAATTGTGGCTTTTGGAAAACCATTGGATAAAAACACCAAAGCCGATTTATTAAAACGCCGCGTGTTGGATTTATCCATACAATCCTGGCAAGAATATATCGATAATTTGCCAAGCATCGGCAAACAATGGATTGATACCGCTAAACGCGTTGGTAATAAATTAGCAATCATCGACACTCTGGGCACAGAATTATCTGCACATCGTGCACTTGCCGGAGCTAGCGCAATGGCATCCCGTATTGCCAAATTACCCGAACACAATATTGGTGTGTTACTACCTACCAGTGCAGCAGGTGTTATTACCAATATGGCGGTGATGTTGAGCAGTAAAACCTTGATCAATCTGAATTACACTGCCAACGAAGCCGGATTTTTATCTGCACTGGAACAAGCGCAAATCAAAACAGTGTTCACCTCTGAACGTTTTATTAAAAAACTGGAAGGTAAAAATATTCAGGTACGCGAATTATTAAAATCCGTCAATGTGATTGATCTGGAAGATTTCGCCAAACAAATCTCCACTGCTGAAAAAATCTGTCGTCTGTTAACCATTAAATTATTGCCTGCATTTGCATTGAAAACTTTATTTACACATGGCGAACAAAATCCGGATAAAACCGCCGTTATTTTATTTTCCAGCGGTAGCGAAGGGATTCCCAAGGGTGTACAAATCAGTCATCGCAATATTGGCGCTAACATCAAACAAATTCGCGATGTATTAAATATCGAAGAAAAAGATGTAGTCATGGCGAATTTACCTCTGTTCCATGCATTTGGTTTAACAGTAACCCAATTTATGCCTCTGCTTGAAGGCGTACCTATGGTGACACATGCAGACCCAACCGATGCACTCGGCAGTGCAAAAGCCATAGCCACTTACAACGCAACCGTTTTATTCGGCACGTCCACTTTCTTGCGCTTGTATTCACGCAATCACAAAGTACATCCACTGATGTTGAAATCACTTCGTTTAGTGGTTGCAGGCGCAGAAAAATTACAGGAAGAAGTCCGCACTGCATTTAATTTGAAATTTAATTTACCCATTTATGAAGGTTATGGCGCAACCGAAACCACTCCGGTTGCCAGTGTCAATTTACCTGACAAAATTGAAACCCAATATTGGTCTGTACAATTGGGCAATAAACAAGGCTCTGTCGGTATGCCACTACCAGGTTCAAGCTGTCGTATTGTTGACCCGGTGACTTTCGAAGAATTACCAACAGGTGAAGCCGGTATGATTTTAATCGGCGGCGCACAAGTGATGCTCGGCTACTTAAACAATCCCGAAAAAACCGCCAGCGCCATAAAAGAAATCAACGGCATGCGTTGGTACGTCACTGGCGACAAAGGTGTCATAGACGAAGACGGATTTTTATTTATTCAAGATCGTTATTCCCGCTTCGCAAAAATTGCAGGCGAAATGGTAAGTTTAACTTTGGTGGAATCCATATTAAAAAAATCCATTCCCGACGAAGCCATTCAAGTCATAGTCGTCGCCATCGAAGATCCCAAAAAAGGCGAACGTTTGATTGCCATCACCAATGGTGTTGTCGATAAAGATAAAATCCGCGCCGAAACCCAACAAAACGGTTTAAACACTCTCGCTATCCCCAGCGATTGGATGCAAGTGGACGTATTACCATTATTAGGCTCAGGGAAAACGGATTTTAGCGCGGCGAAGAAAATGGCGATTGAATGGAGTAAGTATGTCGCTACTGATGAATGATTCCATTTCCGTAGTTGCAGGTACGGATCGAGCCCCACACCTATGGAATACAAAACAGGAAAAATTATGCATTTTCTTATTAATTTAATATTAATACTATCGTTAATATTATCTGCAATATCTGTAAATGCGGACGAGTACAAACCCACTAAAGTAGTAACAAAGAAATACTACCTGAAAAATTATTTACATGAAGGTGTGGTGCTATTGGATATTAATTGGGGGCGGATATGGTCTTGTGGTGGTTATGAAAATGCTCAACTCGTTAATATAAATTTCTCAAAATATAACAACGAAAATTATTCATTTAGCAAAAAACCAGAACTTTCAATTAATACACCATCGAAAGCATTTTCGAGAAAAAATTTTAAAAATTATGCATTTATGTTACCAGAGGGTGAATATGCACTTCATTCGTTTAGTATCAAAGTAGCTCAATCTATAAAGAATGTTGGATATTTAAGTTTAACTCCAGATCAACTCCTAAAGGATCA
>CAMLML010000056.1 GCA_946481095.1 uncultured Cellvibrio sp. | reverse complement strand
GAATGCTCCGGGGAATGTATTCCTAGTATCTGACGATGAAGATCTATCAACAGCTGAATTAATACGACGTATTGCTAAATCCATGAATGTCCGCTGTTTAATGTTGCCTATTCCTGCAACAATCATTGAGTTGGGAGTTTCAATGATCGGAAAAAAAGCTGTCGCTCAGCGACTATTTGGAAATTTGCAGGTGGATATTGAAAATACCAAAACTAAACTGGATTGGAAACCTCCATTTAGTGTCAACCAAGGATTGGAACAAACAACTAATAATTTCAAGACGTAGATAGTATGAAGAGATTATTCGATTTTATTTTTGCCATAATGCTTATCGGGTTCCTCATTCCCGTGATACTTTTTGTCTGTTTGGCAGTAAAGCTCTCCTCCAAAGGACCAGTTTTGTATTGGTCAGCACGAGTTGGGAAAAACAATCAAATTTTTCAAATGCCAAAGTTTAGAAGTATGTTAATAAATACTCCACCTGTTGCGACTCATCTACTAAATAATCCAGATAGTTATTTAACGCCGATTGGTTCATTTATCAGAAAATCAAGCCTGGATGAATTACCTCAGCTTTGGTCAATCGTTAAGGGGGATATGAGTTTTGTAGGGCCAAGGCCGGCTTTATTTAATCAATTTGATCTTATTGATTTGAGAACCCAAAAGGGGGTTCATAAACTGTCACCAGGTCTTACAGGTTGGGCGCAAGTTAACGGAAGAGATGAGCTGCCAATTTCTGATAAAGTTGAATTTGATGAAGAGTACTTAATCAAACGCTCTTTTTTGATGGACATTAAAATAATTTGGTTGACGGTTCTCAAAGTGCTTAAGGGTAGTGGAGTATCTCACTAGCAAATATTTTATGGCGCGATCCAATAGGTTGCAGCCGTAGTCCAAAAACCATATGCCTGGCATACTCTCATAGGATCTATCAGTGTCGGATATTTCAATGCAACCTCTTTGCAGTTTAGTGGGTTTAACGCAATCAGTTTAAAGTTAGCGCCGTCAGAACTATAAATATATTGCACGTGTCCCTCGGTTAAATTTCTTGGATCACGAGGTAAATCTCTAATGTATTTTGGAACAAGCCCCTCAATCCAATTCACTTTGCTTTCTCCATAATTGCTATATAGCCCATCAAATCCCTCTCCATTACTAGAACTAATAGGATACTGATTATGATCATTTCGGTATTTTATTAAAGCTTCGACAATAGAAATGAGGTCAGTTAATTCAACATAGCTTTTGGAAATTGATTTTGGTATCCGCACGTCCACATCCCGGGGTTCTAAACTGATGCTGTCGATATATAAATATAAAAAAAACATAACAATCATCACTAATGGAAAAAAATGAATCCACTTCAAAACGCGAAATCTAGAAAAGTAATTTGTTTTTTTAGCCATGGTTATTGATCACTACCTTTTTTGTAAAACTCTATTTGTAATCTCTTCTGAGATAAAATTTGCACCAGAAATTGATAAATGGTTGTCGTCTCTATACAGCACAATGCCTTCCTTGACAGCTAAATATCGATGAGATTCACTATCCAATAAGAGATCACTCAGTTTCAAAAAATTTTCCTTGGGAACAGTCGAACTTAGTACTTGGTTTATATGTCTTGTTTGTTCTTCATGCTCACCTTTTTTTAGAAAAATCTCGTCTATTGCCATATGTTTTAACAAGGCGTGTCTCGCCATGTATAGGGGAGGGTTAACTTTCATTTTTGGCACGGAATCAATAATGAAAACCTCTTTGCCACTTTTAGTTAATGTATCTACTACATACTCAAGAGATTTTTTAATGGTTAAAATGTCGGATGGGAGAATTAAATTCTCATTGAAATAACCAATCCAATACGCATGGAGTATTACATAATGCACATCGTTATTATTGATCAAGTGCTTAAGTATTACACTTGAGTTTTCACTGCACTTTCGATTGCTGTTCACTGATTCAACATCTGTAATTGGGGGGCAGCCAGCAATAGCATACTCTAAAACTGAATATCCATGCTTTGAAAAGGATTTTGAAAGAGGATATACGATTTGATCTGCGTGACTATCACCCCATATCGCAATCTTTAAATTATTTTTTTCTCCATACAAGCAAGCTCCATCTGGATCTATAATTCTATTGTCAACTCTGCATTCAGCTAGTCTGGGATTGTTGTCATACCTGTAGTTTAAGTAGGTTTGTACATCACTTGGTAATATAGAATTATCTTGCATTTTATTAGTGGTTCTTACCGCATCGTATGCGGTGAACCCGCCTAGAATAGCAATTAGCGCATATAACACCAAACTGTTTAAGCTGGCTCTTTGAACCATCGGTGGACTTTCGACAAACCTGTAAAGCACCCACCCCAAAAAAGACGATATCAGTATTAGCACATATGTTTCGTAGTATTCAAAATTTTTACCTGATACTATTCGATAGTAAGCCATCAAAGGCTGATGTATAAGATATAAACTGAAAGAGATGGTGCCAACAATCATTAATAGTTTATTAACAAATAATTTATTGATAAGTAAATTTTCTTGACCACTTAAAAGTATTAATACTGTTCCAATGCATGGGAAAATAGCAAGAGCTCCCGGAAAACCAGAGCTATTGTCGAATAAGAAAAAAGAACTAAAAATAAATGAATAGCCGACTATAGGTACAAAATTTTGAAGCGTTGTGTTTTCAAAAGTAATTTTTTTGCGGAAAATTAAGGTGCTGATCACGGCACCCAAAGTGAACTCCCACACTCTCATTAAGCTAGAAAAATAAGCTTTTTCTGAGTCGGTAGATGCATTTATATGTGCATAGATAAAAGAAGCCATTAATATTGCAATTAGTATTGCTAATAGTAAAACTCTTTTATTGGCTTTTAAGAAACCACTAACAATTAACGGAAATACAATATAAAACTGAATTTCAATTGTTAAACTCCAATAATGAATTAAAGGTTTTTGATTCAGCTCAATTCCAAAATAACTTATTGATTCCGCCGCCCAAGAATTATTTTTTAGCCTTAAGAATGTTGAGATGCTCTGAGCCAAATCACTAAGTTCTTCAGGAAATAGGACTTGTTTGCCTGTAAACCATACGGCAACTAAAACTGTAATCGCAGCGGGGAGTATTCTAGCTGCTCTGCGTAAGTAGTATTCAAGAAGGTTAAATCTTCTATTTGCAATGCAGGATTGAATTGAATTACAAATCAAAAAACCACTTAGCACAAAGAATATATCTACTCCAACATACCCACCTGAAAGAAAGTCAACCTGCGCGTGAAAAAAAAGAACTCCAAGAACAGCAATTCCTCTAAGACAAGTTAGATCATCTCTCCTATCCATATAAATTTATTCTAAATAAGCTTTAGCTTTGTCTTTGCGCGCTTAATCCAAATTGCATCACTAAGCTTTTCTGTTGATGAGTACCCTGTTGGTGCATGCAATAACAGCTCTTTTAGAAGGTCACATTTATAAGAATCACAAGCTCTTTTTAATTCAATAACTAACAACTCGGTATCTACCCACTGCAATGAGTGCTCCTCGGCCCGCATAATTCGAGAGTGTTCAGTGCCGCTGACATTATCTCCAATCAATAACTCTTCAAACAACTTTTCACCAGGGCGAAGACCTGAGTATTGTATTTCTATATCGCCGTTAGGGTGTTTTTCATCTTTAATTTCAAGACCGGATAAGTGAATCATTCTGCGTGCAAGGTCGACAATTTTAACCGGCTCGCCCATATCCAAGACAAACACGTCACCGCCTTTACCCATAGAGCCTGCTTGAATAACTAGTTCGGCTGCCTCAGGAATTGTCATAAAGTAACGAATGATATCTGGATGGGTTACGGTGACGGGGCCGCCTTCTTTTATTTGTTTGCGAAACAGGGGCACCACAGAGCCGGACGATCCCAATACATTTCCAAATCGCACCATGGTGAAACGAGTTTTAGTTTGTCGTTGCGCCAAGCCTTGTAGAACCAATTCCGCCACACGTTTTGTGGTGCCCATAATATTGGTTGGGCGGACGGCTTTGTCAGTTGAAATTAATACAAAAGATTCTACGTTTGCTTTAATGGCTGCTTCAGCACAATGCCAGGTACCCATTACGTTATTGTTTACGCCTTCGACAATATTGTGTTCAACCAAGGGGACGTGCTTGTAGGCCGCTGCGTGATAAACGGTTTGTACTTCATAAGCTTGCATTGCCATAAACAATCGCGATTCATTTTGTACAGAGCCAAGTAGTGCGACCAATTCAATGTTGTGGGAAATTTTGGATAGTTCAGATTGCAATTCCTTTTCTATTGAATAGAGCGCGAACTCATTTAATTCAAACAAAATAAGAGTTTTAGGTGAGTGTTTGATAATTTGTCGACACAGCTCACTACCAATTGAGCCGCCAGCACCCGTTACCATCACTACTTTGTTTTTGATGCAAGCATCCAATAATTTGGGATTGGGTTTAACGGGGTCGCGCCCTAATAAATCTTCTATCTCAACATCCTTTACATTTTCGATTCTGGTTTTGCCGCTGAGAATGTCGGCAACTGCCGGAATGGTTTGTACTTCTATGGCTAGAGGTTCCAGAAGTTTTAATACTCTGGATTTACTGGCGTTATTGGCATTGCCCAAAGCCAATAAAAATTTTTTAGGTTTATACTTTTTAATAAGTTGCGGCAGATTTTCAGGTGAATGCACTTTTACACCACCAATTGTTGTTCCATGAAGACGAGGGTTGTCATCTACAAATGCTTTTGCTCTGTAGGAAGATGCGCCCAAGGCTGTTAAAAGTTGGTGTCCTGTATGGCCTGCTCCATAGATAACCACTGCTGTTTTTCCTTCAATTTCTGAGTGAGTTAGCATCATTACAATACTGCGGACTAACATGCGCGGCACGCCAATCAGCACAAATAGCAACAGGGTATAAATAAAAGGGATTGAGCGAGGGGTGATGGAATGAGTAAAAAAGCTGGAAAGCGCAAGAATTAATCCGGAAACACAAACACAGATAGCTACAGTAACAATAGCTTGAGCAGATAAATAACGCAGTATTGCCCTGTACATTCCCATGCGGACAAAGACAGCCAAGCTAACCAAAGTGGTGATTGCCAACATCAAGAGCTCATACTTCCCAACCGGAGGAGTCAGAGTCCCTAATCTCAAACACATGGCCAGATAAAAAGCGACCGATATAGATGTGGCATCAAAAATAACAGAAACTGTTCGTTTAACTTGTCGGGGGGATTCAAAAAGTGTGCGAATCATTCACTACTCCTTTTTAGTAGTCATTTTTAAGCTTTTTACGGCGCGCTAATTCTAGCCCATTAAATCAAAACTAACAGAAAAAATTACAAATTAAACTAGCCGTTTACAATTTGTTACTAGCCATGTCTAATAAGTGCCAAATTAATAATAGCGATCTACTAAGGAGGATCATTTTGAATATTCACACACAAGACCCATCGCAATCCAATGACGAAATTGATTTACTACAATTACTAAAATCCGCTTTGGCTACATGGAAGCATTTGCTTGTTGCCTTGGTTATAGTTTCTGCGATATACGGTGGAATAAAAGCCATACAAATTGCCGCTTTAACTTCCGAAGTTGTTTATAGCAAACCTATTCGTCTGACCTTTCCCAATGCACATAAATTAACCTTTCCCAGCGGCGCAAAATTTTCTTATAGCGATATAGTGGCACCAGCTGTTGTTAAAATAGCCTACGAGAGAAATAACATTAAAGATTATAATTTTAGTGTCGCCGAACTTCAGGCTGCATTAACTGCAGCACCTTACTCTCCTTCTTACCCATTGATCATCAAGCGTTATGGGATGTTAATGGGAGATAAAAAACTTTCTGCAGATCAAGTCGCCATACTACAAAAACAAATGGAAAAAGATATTGAGCAGGCGACCTCCGGGGAGGCTCTTATCAGCTTGAGATTGAAAGACCTCCCCAAAGATATCGCCAATAAATTACTGAATGACATTCCTGCAATCTGGGCTGAACGGGCGATAAAACAAAAAGGTGTGCTGAATATTAATGTTCAACTTGCATCAGCCAACTCCATCAATAAAGACCTGATCTTGAATGAAGATCCATTAGTCGCTGGCGATATTATTGGCGAAAAACTGCAAACCCTTAAAAGCAATATTGGAAAACTATCTGCTTATGAAGGATCGCAATCTATATCAGATCCGGTCACAGGCATGAAAATTTTGGATTTAACTTATGCTGTTGATGATATGAATAATTATCTTCTAGGCAGCTTGGTCGCACCTGTTCGTGAGTTAGGTTTAACTGAGTCTGCGCAAAAAACGATTTTTTATTATCAGGATCGAATTAAAAAGCTCAATCTGCAACTCAGCGCATTGAATAAAAAAGCCCAGTCAGTAAAAACTGTTTATGATTCATACACACAAAGTAATCCGTCCAATCTAGCAAATAGCGGAAATGCATCGCTTTCTGAAATTAGCGCGGATGTTGTTGACAAGCTTGTTAGTTTGTCAGGGGATGCTGACAAACAAAAATATCGTCAACAATTGCATAGTGATTGGATAGAACTGATGGGTGAAATTGCTGACTTGGAATCCAATATTCAGGATGCGCAACTGGTATTGGATGCGGTTAAAAAATCCATAGGTATTCAAAGGACTACTGAATATAAAAATTACCTTGAATCAACCCAAAAAGAAATTCCAGGAATTCTGGAAAAATTGATTGATTTTTATAAGGTTTCTGAGCGAATTTATGAACAGCTCAGTATTGAATCTGTTGGTGTTAAAGATCAGCTTTATATTCCCGTGACCAATACAGTATTGTCGAATCGTGTTTTAATTGACATTAAATCTACTCTTCTTACCTGGATTGCATTGATGTTTTTGACTTCGGTGCTGGTAATTCCTGGCGTAATGATTCGTAATGCAATGAAAGAAAGAAAAGAATAATTTTTATTTACCCAAGTTCGCCATTCCTGCCTTCGCAGGAATGGCGATAGAATTTTTAACTCAATGCGCCTCATCCCAATTAACACCTATTCCCACATCCACAACCAACGGCACTTTTAATTGTGCCGCACCGGACATTAACTTTTTGATTTGTTCGCTAACGTGTGTGAGTTGGGATTCATGAACTTCCAACACTAATTCATCATGAACTTGCATGATCATTTTGGCATCGAGTTGGGTTTGATTGAGCCATTGGTGAACGGCGATCATTGCCTTCTTGATGATGTCTGCTGCCGTACCTTGCATGGGTGCGTTGATTGCGGTGCGTTCTGCAGCCATTTGTGAATTTCGGTTTTTGGCGTTGATGTCGGGTAGATATAACCGGCGGCCAAATATGGTTTCGACGAAACCATTTTCGTGTGCTTGTGAGCGGATGTTATTCATATAACGCAAAACACCGGGGTAACGTTCAAAATATTTGTCGATATAACCTTGTGCTTCACGGCGGCCCAAGTGTAATTGTTTTGCTAAACCAAACGCAGACATGCCGTAAATTAAACCGAAATTAATGGCTTTGGCACTGCGGCGCATTTCATTGGTGACTGATTCCAAAGTCACACCAAATACTTCTGCTGCTGTTGCTCGGTGGACATCCAAACCTTTTTCAAAAGCAGACAACAAACCTTCGTCTTCTGAAAGATGTGCCATGATGCGTAATTCAATTTGCGAATAATCGGCGGCAACTAATTTGTACCCTTTGGGCGCTATGAATGCCTGTCTGATTCTTCGGCCTTCTTCGGTTTTTACCGGGATATTTTGCAGATTGGGGTCTTGTGATGAAAGGCGTCCCGTTGCCGCAACCGCTTGATGATAGCTTGTGTGTATGCGGCCGGTTTTTTTATTGATTTCCAGTGGAAGTTTATCGGTGTAGGTCGATTTTAATTTTGCCAGGCCACGATATTCCATCAATACTTTTGGCAGAGGATAATCCAATGCCAATTCCTGCAAGGTTTCTTCTGCTGTTGATGGAGTGCCGCTTGGTGTTTTTTTAATGATGGGTAATTTTTGTTTTTCAAATAAAATTTCTGCCAGCTGTTTGGGTGATCCCAAATTAAATTCTTCACCGGCTATTTCATAGGCTTTACGTTCAAGTTGAACCAGTCTCTCACCTAATTCTACGCTGTGTTCGCCTAATATTTTGGCATCGACCAATGCGCCATTGCGTTCAACGCTTGATAAAACTTCAACCAGAGGCATTTCAATTTCGTCAAAAACAGAACGTAAGGTTTTTATTTTATTAAGCCTTGGAAAAAAATAATCGTGCAATCTGAGAGTAATATCAGCATCTTCTGCTGCATAATGTCCTGCAGAATCTACGGGAAGTTGATTAAAACTTAATTGTTTTGTTCCTTTGCCGGCAAGTTCTTCAAAAGTGACTGTGGTGTAATCCAAATAAATTTTTGCGAGGTCATCCATATTATGACGGCTGCCAATCGAATTCCAAACATAAGACGCCAACATGGTATCGAATTCGGCACCTTTTAATTGAATGCCGTAATTCAGCAATACACTCTGGTCATATTTTATATTTTGGCCAATTTTTTTGATATTTTCATTTTCCAAAATGGGTTGAAGCTGTTGTAAAACCGATAGTAAATCAAGCTGTTCCGGAGCCCCCATATAATCGTGACCACAGGGCACATAAGCAGCAACACCCGGTACAATAGAAAAACTGACACCAACAATTTTGGCATCCATAATATTTAAGCTGGTGGTTTCTGTATCAAATGCAAATCGTTTGCACCTACTAATTTTATCCAGCCAATTGTTGAGTTGATTCTGATCAAGAATAATTTCGTATTGAATTTTTTCTGGCGCAGCTATTTTTTCAATACTTGTTTCAATAGATGAGAGGGAATTGTCAGATGCTGATGCTGCGCCATTTAATTCGGAAATCCAGGTTTTAAATTCCAATTCGGTGAATAATGATTTTAATTTTCCAATATCAGGTTTTGATACTTTTATGGTTTCAGGACGAACGTCCAGTTCAACATCGGTTTTAATGGTCGCTAATTGATAAGAGAGATAGGCCATCTCTTTTTGTTCCAGTAATTTTTCCGGCATTTTTTTCGCGCCACGAAAATCCAGTGTGCGAATTTTTTCAAGATCGGAATAAATAGCATCTATGCCGCCAGCGCCTTGTATCAGTGCAACCGCTGTTTTTTCGCCAACACCTTCAACACCGGGAATGTTATCGGATGAATCGCCCATTAGTGCCAAATAATCAATCATTAACTCCGGGCCAAATCCATATTTATCTTTTACACCCTGAATATCCAGTTTGGTTTCGGTCATGGTGTTGATCAGGGTTACATGTTCGGTTACCAGCTGCGCCATATCTTTATCGCCCGTCGATATCACAACATCCATTTTTTGTTCGGAGGCCTGACGAGCGAGCGTTCCAATTACATCGTCTGCCTCAACTCCTTCAACTATCAGCAGGGGTAATCCCATGGCCGCGACTACGTCATAAATAGGCTGTACCTGCAAACGCAGCTCGTCTGGCATGGGTGGACGGTTGGCCTTGTATTCGGCATAGAGATCGTCGCGAAAGGTTTTTCCTTTCGCATCAAAGATAACGGCAATAGCGCTCTGGGGGTAATCTCTGGTCATACGCCGCAACATATTGACCACACCTTTGACGGCACCTGTGGGCTGGCCTTTGGAATTGGTTAAGGGGGGCAGTGCATGAAAGGCCCTGTACAAATAAGAAGAGCCGTCAATTAATACCAAAGGGCTTTGATTTGTTTCCGATCTTGCTTCTGACATAGGCGGACCTGACCAATTAAATTGGGCGAAGAATACATCAAAAGTGATTGGGCATGGCGCATACCTATCAGCATTTTTGACTTGTGTAGATGGGCGCCTGGCGCTAAGTGTTACTTATTTGTGAAAAAGTGTTACTTGCCGCACTCTTGAGATACAAATCACAATATCGCCATAAATTAATGTTTATTAACACAAATATCTAAATTTTTTCCAAAAAACACTAGCCAATAAAAAATTTCCTGTTAGTATGCGTTACGTTAAGTAACAAACCTGTTACGGCAATATAAGACTGGTATCCACAAGATATTGGTTCGTCCAGGTAGCAAAACTACCTTAATTAATCTGGAGATTTTGAAATGAAAAATACATTGGTTTTAGTGATCACCCTGTTTGCAGCCAACCTGGTACTGGCAAACGAAACCGCCAAACAAGAAGGTTTGACCCTGGCTGCTGCTGAATTGCAAAACAAAGCGGCTTGGATAGAAACGGAAGAAGAAGCGCAAAAGCGAATTAATGACGATCTGGAAGAAAAAAACCAGGCGTTATTGGACAAGTTAAATGCTCAACTGGAGCAAAAACTGGAAGCAAAAACACAAAATGATTTTGCGTTTTAATTTCCGGTAATGGATTACGAATGTTTTAGTTTTTTGTTTATGTGCGATTTGTAAGTTTTCTCCCTGTGTTATTACCCCGCGTTAGTCCTTATTACTTTTAGTGAGGTTTAATGCGGGGATTTTTTTGTCTACGTCACACATTTTAAATCTTCTTTTAATTGGCGTTTAACTCCCTCGCATTCACTATGAGCTTGCCTAGACTGGGATCAAGCAGAAATTCTGCGCAACCTTGGCTAACATTTGGAGTTTGTTATGACTACGTTGATTTTTTCCCAAGCCGCGATTTTTCGTATGCAACAACTGGCGAGTAGTTACTTTCATAAAACGGGTGTGCGTCATCGTATTTCGTCTGATGAGGGCATGCTGGATTTATTAAAAGAAGCGGCTTTATGCGGTGAAAAAGAAGTACGTAGATGTTATGACGCATTCGTCATGGAATTAAACAAAAGACAAATTGATGGATTGGCAGCACGTGGTGTGAAATTGCGTTTGCCAACGCAATTTACATTAGCTACTCCAATTAGACAGGCAGGTTGAAAAACTTTCCGCCAGTGACTGCATCAGCTGTTGGTAGCTGTCGGCCTTTGTCCCCATAAGGTCAAGAAAACCTACCTGCAGTTGGTGTTGATTGGCAATGGCCAGCAGTTGTGCGTTATCAACTGATGGTTCACCAAAGATACATTTTCCTTCGCTTTTTAATACTTCCAGTAGCTGGTTCAAATGTTTTGCTCCTGCTTTGCGTTCTGGAGTCAGGGTTAAATAACCCAGCTGTTTTAAACGGTACCGCTCAACAAAATGGCTGTATCCGTGATGGTAAACCGCAAAACCTTTATCTCCCAACGGATTTAGTTTTTCAGCAATATCCTTGTCCAGAGTTTCCAGTGACAAAATAAAATTTTCTGCATTTTTTTGATATTCATCTGCATTTTTTTGATCTATCTCTGTCAGTTTTTGAGTCATGGATTTAACCATGACGATGACATTCTGCGGATTGAGCCACAAATGTGGATCCCGATTATGATGATGGTCATGTTTTTTATTTTCACTGACCGGCCATTCAATGTCGGATAAATTTTCCAGCGAGATAATTTTATTTTTGGGTAAATTGGACAAAGGCCGGGTCAAAAAACTTTCCAGGTCAGGCCCTATCCAGACAATTAAATCCGCCTGGTGTAATTTTTGGTGATCGGACGTTCTGAGCGGGTAATCATGATGTGGTGCCTGATCGGGAATCAGTTGTTGAATTATCAATTTATCCCCGCCAATTTCTTTAAGGATAAGGGATAAAGGTTTGATGCTTGCCACTACTTTTATTTGTGCGAATGTCAGGCATGGCAGCAATATCAGAATCAGGGTCAAAAACAACTTCATAGATCAGCTTCAAAAAGGATTCAATTGAATTGTGATAGTGTAACATTCTGCTTTTCATTGTTGCTCACAAAAGACGGGTTAGATTTTTTGCTATGTCAGAATTATTGCTTGAAGCCAAAGCCATTTCTGTAAAAAGACAGGGGCGTTTCCTGCTGCAAAAGGCAGATCTGCAATTACACCAAGGCAAAATCACCACTCTGATAGGCCCCAATGGTGCGGGTAAAACCACTTTGGTGCGCAGCATTCTGGGTTTGATCAAGCCGGATGAGGGTCAAATCTGGCGATTACCCAAATTGCGTGTGGGTTATATGCCACAGAAATTGCATCTGGATTCCAGCTTTCCATTAACCGTTGAGCGTTTTCTGACATTGGCAGGTAAGCCACAGGCGAACTGGAATGAAACTCTGTTACTGACAGGGGTGGATCAGTTGTTGAAGTCACCCATGCAAGCTTTGTCCGGTGGTGAAACCCAGCGTGTACTGCTGGCCAGGGCACTTTTGCGTGATCCACAACTATTGGTTCTTGATGAGCCTGTGCAAGGTGTTGATATCACCGGACAATCGACCTTGTATCAATTAATCCACCAGATTCGCAATCAACGCCAATGCGGTGTGCTGCTGGTATCGCACGATTTGCATCTGGTGATGGCAACCACCGATACCGTGATTTGTTTGAATCAACATGTCTGTTGCCATGGGCATCCACAACAAGTCACCAACGACCCGGCTTACATCGCACTGTTTGGTGAGCATCCCGAACGTGCAGCGGCTATGGCGATTTATACCCATCATCATGATCACCGACACGATGATCATGGAAAAATTATTCGACTCACAGCAAAAAAATCCGGTTGTGATGACACTTGTGGACACGATCATCATGCCTGATTTTTTATTGCTCGCTTTAATTTCCGGTTTGGCAGTGGCAACAGTAGCAGGGCCTTTGGGCGCATTCGCTGTTTGGCGTCGTATGGCTTATTTCGGAGACACGCTCGCGCATTCTGCATTACTCGGTGTTACCTTTGGTTTGTTGTTGGATATTAATTTGAATTTGGCGGTTGCATTGGGCTGCCTCACGCTGGCATTAATTCTGGTTGGTTTGCAGCATAAACGATTTTTAGCAACCGATACTTTATTAGGCATACTTGCACACTCAACTCTGGCATTGGGTTTGGTTTGTGTCAGTTTGTTTACGGAAACCCGTATTGATTTATTGGCCTATTTATTTGGCGATATTCTTGCTGTTTCTTTTTCTGATGTATTAACAATTGTTTTAATTAGTTTGGGCGTTTGTATTGCATTAATTTTTTTATGGCGGCCATTGTTATCGATCACCGTACACGAAGAATTGGCACTGGTTGAAGGTGTTGCTGTAACGGCTGTTCGCACAGCACTAATGTTATTAATGGCATTGGTCATTGCCATCGCCATGAAAATTGTCGGTGTTTTATTAATTACGGCATTGATGATTATTCCTGCTGCTGCTGCACGGCGACTCAGCCATTCACCGGAACAAATGGCAATTTTCGCCAGCCTGTTAGGTTGTATTGCCGTTGCATCAGGTCTGGCTGCTTCCTGGTTTTGGGATACACCTGCTGGCCCGGCTATAGTGTTGGCAGCCACAACATTATTTATTCTCACCCTGATCAAACCACAAAAATAATCAATTCAGGACTGTCACAGAAAATTCACCATTCTGTTGTGATTTCGTCATCTTCTTAATCAAGAATTTGTGCAAGTTGATAATGGAAACTTGCCATGACGCGACCTTATCCCGCTTCGTCTTCTTCTCCGCAAGCAATAGATGCTCTTCAATCTTCAGTCAAAACCCCCGGTATTATTAGCGGTAAAACGGTTTGGATTTCTGACATTCATTTAGGCTCACGCGATTGCAAAGCAGATTATCTATTGGAATTTTTACAAGACTTACATTGCGATACATTGTATCTGGTTGGTGACATTGTGGATTTATGGGCAATGAAACGACGTTTTCGTTGGCCGGCAAAGCATCATCAAATTATGATGAAGTTTTATGAGTTGGCGGCCAAAGGAATGAAAGTTATTTATGTTCCGGGAAACCATGATGAGCCCATGCGCCGGTTTGCAGGTGATTTTTTTGGTCCTGTTGAAATTATTGAAGAGTGTGAATATCAGTGTGGAGACGGCAAGCGTTTTTTGATCATGCATGGTGACGCCATGGATGCGCACATCCAGTTAAGTTGGTTAACCCGTTTGATTGGTGATCATGGTTATGAATTATTATTATTTATCAATCGTTGGTCCAATCGTTGGCGTCGCTGGTTGGGTCTGCCATATTTTTCACTGGCAAGTTTGATAAAAAATAATATTAAAGGGGCCAAAGCTGCTATCAATACTTATGAAAATTATGCACTGGCTGAAGCCAGGCGTCGTGGATATGATGGTGTTGTTTGCGGCCATATCCATCATCCTGAATTGCGCAATGAAAAAGGATTTGTTTATGCCAATTGTGGTGACTGGGTAGAAAATTGCACAGCGCTGATTGAAGATTATCAAGGTGTAATGCGTTTATTGCACTACACCGATCAGCTTGAATGGAAAGAACAACAAATTAGCCCACAACTTAACGCAGCGTAAAATCCTGGCGGTCGATCTCCTTGCCATTAACTTGTATTGCAAGTTGATGCAAGCCTGAATAATAAGACCTGGTAGTAATAGGTTTAAAGGAATGTTTTTTTTCGAAAAGGATTTCCATTCCTTTTTTTAACTCAACATTTTTCAATTTAAAAACCTTTGCTGCCAAATTGCCATTGGCTTTCATAAAGTAGATGAGATAATCCACTACCAATTGCTGCGTTTTGTCTGCTTTCAGTCGAAATGAAAACTCCAGAGAATCACCAACAGAAATTATTTTTTTAGACAACTCAAAATTTTTAATGCCAACTTTGGCATTTTTGCTATAACCCAATAAAGGAAATACCCGCTGATCGCCGGATTTAATCAAACTGCGCAAAGCATGCTTGACTATCCATTCCGTTTTGTCGTTTTGATTTGATAAGAATTCTTCGCACAAACCAATCGCCCAATCAGGATTGTCTTTGCTGATGTCATTGATATTGTTCGCTACCGAACGTCGAACATATAAACTCTCATCCTGATTTAATTTTTGCAAAATCGCTCTGAGCGGCGTTGGATCCTGAATAAACTGCGGCAAACGCATACCCCAGGGAAGACGCGGACGAGAACCTTCCGAAGCCAAACGACGAACATGCTCGGAGTCATCGTCACACCAAACCAACAATTGATTGTAGGTTTGTTGGTAATGATGCTGGATGAACGGTCGAATAGAAAATTCTGCCGAAAAAAGTGATGTGAGTTTTTCCAGTGTCTTTAAGGATTCTGTAGGATGCGCCAATCCGTGAGCGGCCACATAATCAATAACCGGCCAGGCAGCAAACATGGCTTTGTTGTCATCAGGATTTCCGGCATCCCATACTTGCGGTAAATCCTGCAAATAACGGCTCAGTTTTTTATAGGGATGAGAAAATTCCTGATGCAGATGATGGATAATATGATGAACCCGTTGTTTTAATTCGAGTTGATTGATTCCTTGCAGCGTATTTTTATGAAAACGTTTTGCATTAAAATCAGGCACTACTTTTTCAAGACTTTTGCCAATACGCTGAATGGCGTTCGAATTAAGGCCATCTTTCATAAGCGGTGTCGAATCGGATGAGCTCACTGCGTGCTCCAAAAAATGTAGGCTGCATAAATGACAAGTTGGGCAGCATAAATTTTCTTACTGACAGTTTCTGGCAGTAGTTATAAAAAGTTGCTTACACCCAATTCTTTCGCCATTTCAATAAATGTAATTTCACTTTTGGTATTGGGATTAATCACTTCATCAACAGCAAAATGGCCAGAGGTATTGATTATTGCCTGTTTCAACATAGAGTTATTATTGGTATAGAAAAACAGTCGCACAAATAATTTGTGTGCCAGCAATAAATTGTAATCTTCATAACTGGCGATTTTGGACGGTGATTTTGGCAAGCGCTTGTATTCATTTTCCAAGCTTGTTAAAGGTTTGCTTTTGAGCCAGGCTTTAACTGCTTTTTCCTCTTCATCTTCAATAAAATGACAATAGGCATAAGCTTTTGCACCCAGCATGGCACCGGCCTGCGCACTATATTGTTCAGCACGTGCTTGCAGTTTTTCATGGCTGCCGCCCCAGCGCGGATACAGCATTTTTAAATCTTTAATCGCAATATCCAGACGATCTTTCAAGTGATCCGAGTATTTATTCAATATAAATTCTGCTTGCGCTCTTTGCCCCAATGCCAAATAAACATCCAAAATAAGAAAAACCAAATCTGCCGGGTTGTGTAATTTTTCAAATTCTTTTGATATCAGCGTTTCTACTTCCGTTAACTTATTGGTGAATTGTTTAATGGTTTCTGCGGATAGTTCGTTGGCTGCGCCAGTTCCACGAATGGCCCAAGCTTCTCTCAATAAAAAAGCAGCATAAAAATAACCTGCCACGGGATTTTCAGGTGCATGTTCAAAAGCGACTTTGGGCCAGCGGTCTTTGTGGGTAATTTTTTGTTGGATAACATAAGTGGTAAAAGATTGCTGCAAACCTATCGTTTGCGTTGCCGCTAATTGATCGCGCAGTGATTTTAATTCCTGGGTGTTCAATGGGTCCTGAATTTGTTGGTCGAGACGTCTTACCTTGAGCCACTTCAGCAATTTGAATCCACCGAAATACCAAAAGCCGACAAGAACAACAGCAAGAACAATCAAAATATTTTGAATAGCGTCCATAAAAATCCCGGATATTAAATAAAAACGACAAGGCGGGCATACTAGTGATCAAAGATGAATCAGATCTTAATCAAACCAAATGCGCACATGATCCGGTAAGGGAATCGATTTGCCATTTGCACTGCTGACCCACACAATTTTTGAGTAGCCTTCAGCAGAAGGCGATTCAGGATGTGACTCGGTGAAAACCCGATAATGCATCATGAAACTGGAACGACCGGGTTCCGATATAAAAATTTCCACACGCAAATTTTCCGGATGAAATATCGGCCGTAAAAAAGTACAGCCTATAGTGACGACTACCGGGTGATTTTCGCCGTGCACCGGAATATTTTTTTCACGCATCAATTGAAATCGTGCTTCTTCAAAATAACGAAAATAAAGTGTGTTATTGATGTGGCCATAAGCATCCAGATCTCCCCAGCGCACAGGCATGGTAAAGGAATAAAAGGGCGATACATTTTCAGGGATATGTGAATTCATTTTGCTAAAAACCTCACAGTCATTTCACCTAAATTTTCGTAAGAAATTTTCACATCGGTATTCAGAGGGACTTCAATTATGCCAGCGAAAGATCCGGTAATAATCACTTGTCCTGCTTGTATGCCTTGCCCTCGTTGTCGCAAAAATTCTGCCAACCAATATAAGCCTGCTCTGGGTGCTTGATTGGGATGTTTCCCTGCATAATCTTTGGTTTCACCATTAATCGTGAATTTGATCAGCATTTCGCCTTTTGTTTTTGCAATGTTGGAATCAATTTGCGGCCCGACAAACATGCCTTGATTAATTAAACAGTCCGCCAACATTTCTGGAAATTCACAATCACTGGTATCGGCATAACGACAGTTGATGAGTTCGAGAGCCATATGGGTTCTGGCAATTGCAGCATCTACTTCGGCTTCGGTATAAGGTTCTGCGCGTGCGGGTAAATCTTTTCCAAAAACAAAACCCATTTCCGGTTCGATTCGCGCCAGATCACCTTTGGGCCAAAGGCTTACAGGCGAAACCGAATTCATACTGCTGGTATATATTGGCCCGACAATGACGCGATCTTGTGGTGGTTGCAAACATTTCCAGCCGCCGATACTGTCGTCCATTTTTTCGCACCAGAGTTCTGTCACCGCTTCTTGAATCATGAGTGCTTCATCGATATTTTTCGGGCGAATTTCGATTGGTAATCTATCACCCTGTGATCCGTTGATTCGACGTTCTGTAAGAATCGCAGCTGCTTGTTTTGCATTCGACATAAATATTTTCCAATTAATTTTTTTTCAATACCAAAAATAACAAAACCCCAAAAAGGGGTTTGTTATCACGCGAATAATTTTTTACTTAGTGATGAGGTGATAACTGTTGGGCAATATGCGCTAAATCTTTACTGGATTCAATAATATTGGCCACAGTAGTGTTGGCTTTTTCCGGATCAAGATGCAGTTCTGCAAAAATTTCAGCGGGGATAGTCTTGGGGCCAGGCCCCAAATTGTGTTGCGCCAACAGGCGGCGTGCTACATAAATCAATTTTGCGTAGCTTTGATATTCACCTTTGTAGAGGGGGTTGTTTTGTTGGCGTAAACCCACCACCACTTCGTCAGGCATGGACCAAAGCGACATCAGGCTGCTCGCCAATTGTTCGCGCGTAACACCCAATAGATGTCGCTCGACAACTTGATGCTCAACATGCGGATTGGCATCGGCCAGTTCACAAAAAGCATGGAAATACGGAGGAAATACTTCGGCCAGAATCAGATAGCCAAAGTTGTGTAACAACCCACACAAATAGGCCATGCCAAAACTGGGCCTGTGATCGCGTGGAATTGCCGTCACCAAGCCTTCAATAGTGGCTGCCATATACACTGACTGTTGCCAGTAGGGTAAAACACCGCGTGGGCCTTCTTTGGGAATCGTCATTTGTTTTCCCAGTGACAAACCCAATGCCAGATTCAATACCATATCAAACCCAAGTACACGCACTATGGCATCGTGAATGGATTTTATTTTTCCCGGTGCCGAGTAATAAGGCGATGCCGCCCAACTGACAACCTGTGCGGCCAAACTGGGATCTGTCTCCACAATTTGTGCCAGATCGCTGATGTCTGCGTTGGGATTTACCCGCAATTTGATAATGCGTTGTGCGGTATCGGAAAGTGGTGGTAATTCGAGCGTTTCTTCGAGACGTTGTTTGATGCGTAATTTGGTGAAATTTTTGACAGCGTTCAGTATGTGGTCGGTATCTGAAATAACCGCATCATCGATTTCAAGTGGTGCCAAAGGCAGCGACAGATCGACCACTTTTGCATCGTCAAGAATTTTTGCAAATTCCTCCTGACTGAATCGCAATAATTCTTCATCATTGCCCGAGTCTGCCCATAGCTCACTGCGTTCCAGTAAACTTTTATCTACCAATGTTTGCAATCCTTCCAGCTTGGGTAATGCGGGAATAGTTTTCAGTTGGTGTTCTTTGCAGAATTTTGCGACATCTTCCGGTTTAAGTGCGTGTAATTCACGCCCCAGATAACGATTGACGCTATTGAGATCGAGTAGCCTGTCTGCAGGAAAAATCACCTGAACCTTTCCTTTCGCATCTTGCAATATGACGGATTTTGCCGCACTCATAGATCGTAAATACTCATCATGCCATTGTGAATTGTCATTTTCGCTCAGCGATACCACAGCATTTGCAAAAGGAATTTGTTGTTTTTTTAAGATGTTTTGGACACTGCTGGATAAAGACACTGAGCGACTCCTCTTGTATCTGAATAACGAGTTGTCATCTAAGCCTAGCCGAGAATTTTGAAAGTGCTATACGAAGATCAATAGAAATACTGCAAGAAGATTCGAAAAAGGAAAGCGGTGCCATTTGTTCTTCAATTAGAGACTGAGTCTGTCCACTAACCAATAAAGTCCAAATATCCCCACTACCCATGAAATGGATGAAGGCAACCAACGATGCATCAACGGATTTTTTAAGATAACCAAAAAAGGCGGTAATAACAGTGCAGCAATTGTGAGTTGTCCCAGTTCAACACCTATATTGAAACCTGCCAGCGGGATCAGCAAATTTTCGCCAGACACTATTCCCGTTTCCCGTAGAGCACCTGCGAACCCAAAACCATGCAATAGTCCGAATAAAAATGCCATAAGCCAACGCCATTTGGGTTGTTGATTTTTATAAATCAGCCACAGGTTTTCTACAGCAACATAGACAATACTGGCAGCAATACAGGCTTCAACCAGACCTCCCGGCAAGTAGATCAAACCAAGTGCAGAAAGGACTAAAGTAATTGAATGTGCAATTGTAAAAGCCGTTATCACTGCAATTAAATATTTCCATTGACGACCTAATACCAGAAGTCCTGCAAGAAACAGTAGATGGTCAAAACCCAGGACAATATGTTCTATTCCCAATAAAACAAAACTGCCAAAACTTTCTCTTTGCGGGCTTGTATCGTTACCAAGCTTGAGCAGAAGGGTTCGATTTTCACCTTGCAAAAATTTTTGTGCTAAAAATTCATGTTGGCTGGTTGCTGTAAAAGTACTGCCGTAATTTTCATCCAATCTTGCGAGATAGGTTGCTTCGATTAATAGCTCTGATGCTTGTGCAGGGACATAATAAATCGTGGCATCAAGATCTTTTTCTTCAGTGAGCTTGAGTTCCCATCTTGTAGGCGCTAGCGAGGTTTCCCCCATTTTTAACGACAGCATAGAGGCGACGCAGCGCTCAATGTCAGCATAAAATTGCTCAAATTCCAAATCATGTAATCTGGATACTGGCTTGTCAGGCAAGCAGAGTTTTGCAGCTGTGGTATCCGTAATTAACAGATTAATAGAAATCTGGTTGGGCAATATTCTGGCTGTCGCTGTAATCTCAAAAGGTTCATGAGCGAGGGATATTGCGGAGACCAAAAAGAGTATAAGAAAGGCAGATATTTTCTTTAGCATCAAGTAACCGTGTCAGTAATTATGTTCGATTATGAGTATCAGGAGGTTATTCATGTCAATTCGTAACAGTTTCTTTTGAGTTCCTGCTGAGTAACCGGTATCTCGCGTATTTTGTGGTAGAAACCTCATAAAAGAAATGTGATTGTTGATTATAAATCGCACTCCTATAGCATATGCACCATCCAGGCGGATAACCGCATCAGTCGGAAGACATTGAATACCAATAATTAATAAAGAGAACTTTTTATGTATAAAGAACCTATTGAGCCCGTTCGCTCAAAAAGCCAACGCATTAAGAGATACTTTCTGGCACTGACTTGCCTTACGCTGTCTGGCCTGTGCGCCCTACCCGGTTTTGCCGCGCGCCAAGCTGAATATTTAGATCGCGGTGTAGTGGCGCTGCCTTCCGGTAACGGTGTTTACATCAGCTGGAGGATGTTGGGTGATGACCCCAGCAATGTTAGTTTCAACGTTTATAGAAACGGCACCAAAATTACGTCAACGCCTGTCACCAACAGTACTAACTATCTCGACTCAAGTGGCACCACCAGTGCGGCTTACACCGTTCGTCCGATTATCAACGGTGTTGAATTGGCCGCAAACGCTGCCAAAGCGACCTGGAGTAACCCTTATCTCTTGATTAATTTGAATCGTCCAAACGGTGGCACTACCCCTGCGGGTGAGGCTTATACCTATTCACCCAATGATTTGAGCGTGGGTGATCTGGATGGCGATGGACAATACGAAATAGTGGTCAAGTGGGATCCATCAAACGCAAAAGACAACTCTCAATCCGGTTATACCGGTAACGTCTTCATCGATGCCTATGAGATGACAGGTCAACAAATGTGGCGCATTGATTTGGGTAAAAACGTTCGCGCTGGTGCCCACTACACCCAATTTATGGTCTATGACCTGGATGGTGACGGTAAAGCCGAAGTTGCTATGCGCACAGCACCAGGAACAAGAGACGCCGCTGGCAATGTGCAAGGTGGATCCAATGCCAACGCTGACTACCGCACCTCCGCCGGGTATGTTTTGTCAGGTGCGGAATACCTGACCATTTTCAATGGTCAAACCGGTGTGGCCATGGCCTCAACTGACTATTTGCCGGCGCGTGGCACAGTCAGTAGTTGGGGTGACAGCTACGGTAATCGTGTCGATCGATTTCTGGCCGGAGTTGCCTATCTGGATGGATCACGCCCAAGTCTGGTAATGGCGCGTGGTTATTACACTCGTGCAGTGTTGGTGGCGTGGGACTGGCGTAATGGCACACTGAGTCGTCGCTGGACCTTTGACAGTACCGCGAGTGGAAATGGCGCAGCAGCTGGACAAGGTGCTCACAGCCTGACAATTGGTGATGTGGATCAGGATGGAAAAGACGAGATCGTCTACGGTGCCGCCACTATTAATGACAATGGAACCCTGCTTTACTCCACCGGCTTGGGCCATGGTGATGCGCTGCATCTTGGTGATCTGTTACCAAGCCGCCCGGGTTTGGAGGTTTACATGCCTCACGAATGTCCAAGCTGTTACGGCAATCATGGTGTGGAAATGCATGATGCGAAAACCGGTCAAATTATTTGGAGTATTCCCGGCTTGACATCCGATATTGGAAGAGGGGTCACCATGGATATCGATCCACGTTACGCCGGTAGTGAGAGTTGGGCTTCGGCTGGCGGTATCTACTCTGCCAGCGGCACACTGATTACTTCTACCAAGCCTGCATCGATTAACTTTGGTGCATGGTGGGATGGCGACTTGTTACGTGAACAACTGAATAACACCATGATTGATAAATGGAATTACAGCGGCAGTACAAGTTCACGCTTGCTGACAGCCTATAACTATGGTGCAGCTTCCAATAACGGAACCAAGGCTACTCCGGGCTTATCGGCTGACCTATTGGGTGACTGGCGTGAAGAGGTGATCTGGCGTCACGAAAACAACACCCAATTATTGGTATTCACTACAACTGCGCCGACCACCTACAAATTGCGTACTTTGATGCATGACATCCAGTACCGCGAAGCGATTGCATGGCAAAACGTTGCTTACAACCAACCTCCACATCCCAGCTTTTTCCTGGGTGATGGTATGGCGACCCCGCCCGTGCCGAGTTTGAACTTTGTGGGTACCAATCCCAACGCAACGGCACCGATCAGTTCAAGTTCGTCATCCAGCTCCAGTTCAAGTTCGGCAGCTTCAACAGTGACCGTCAATCTCGGCGGCACCGCTGGCAATGGCCAGGTTGCACTCAACTGGTCAGTCAGCGGAACCATCACCGGGATTGAGATCTACCAGGACACTGACTCTGATCCTGCGGGCCGTGTGCGTATTGCCTCCCTCAGTGCCAGCGCCCGCAGCTATACCGCCACTGGCCTCACCAATGGCACGCCTTACTGGTTCTGGGTGAAATACACCACGGCTGGTGGCAGCGCCAACTCCAATGCCTACAGTGCAACCCCTTCCGGCGGCACTATCAGTTCCAGCTCCAGCTCGCGCTCCAGCAGTTCAACTGCTGTGACCTCAAGTTCAAGCCGTTCAAGTTCTGTTTCGAGCTCCAGTCGTTCAAGCTCCAGTACAGTTTCCAGTTCCCGCAGTTCAAGCAGTACAGCAACTAACGGCAGCGGAAGTTGTGCTTATGTTGTCAGCAATAACTGGGGATCAGGTTTCACAGGTGCCATTCGCGTCACCAATAACGGCAGCAGCGCAATCAATGGCTGGACAGTCAATTGGACTTACGCTGGCAGCACTCGAATTTCCGGAACCTGGAATGCAACTGTTAGCGGAAGCAATCCATACTCCGCAACCGGAGTTAGTTGGAATTCAACTATTCAACCAGGTCAAACCGTTGAATTTGGATTCCAGGGTACACATTCCGGAACAGCTGAAATTCCAACAGTAACGGGTTCGGTTTGTAATTAAGTTTGGTAGCGTCATTCTTGCGAAGGCAGGAATCCAGCTCAACGGTGTTCAATCAAGTCAAGAGCTGGTTCCCTGCCTTCGCAGGGATGACGACTGAAATCAAGATGCAAATGAAGTGAAAAATGCAGCTGAAATCAGATGTCCGAAATAAAACGCCGATGATTTTCTCATCGGCGTTTTTGTTTTTTATTTCAAATGTCACGCATGCCAATAACGATCCTTTTCGCCTAACCATCGGTTCATTAATGGTTGGCAATTTTCCGGATAGCGGTTTAAAAGTTGATTTGCAATTTTTCTAACATTTTCCAGAAGATGTGCGTCGCGTTGTAAATCAGCAATTTTTAATTGCATGTCGCCTGTTTGTTTTGTTCCCAAGACTTCACCCGGGCCGCGCAGTAATAAATCCTGTTCAGCGATATAGAAACCATCGCTACTTTCCCGCATTACTTGCAAACGCGCTTTGCTGTGTTGTGATAAAGGTGATGCATAAAGCAAAACGCAATGGCTGGCGATTGAACCTCTTCCTACGCGCCCGCGCAATTGATGTAATTGTGCAAGACCCAGGCGTTCCGGATTTTCAATAATCATCAAACTGGCATTGGGCACATCCACGCCCACTTCAATCACCGTTGTGGCAACCAATAATTGAATCTCACCTGTTTTGAATGCGTTCATGACGGCATCTTTTTCTGCCGGTTTTAATCGCCCGTGTATCAAACCTATGCGGACAGATTGCAAAACACTGGCGAGTTGGGTTGCTGTGACTTCTGCTGCCTGTGCTTCCAGTTGTTCGGATTCTTCAATCAAGGTACAAACCCAATAAACCTGTTTACCTTCTGTGCAGGCGTGATGAACACGTTGAATCACTTCATCGCGACGAGCATCACTGATAGTGACTGTTGTGACGGGTGTTCGACCCGGAGGCAATTCATCAATAACCGAAATATCCAGATCCGCATAAGCACTCATCGCCAGTGTTCGAGGAATCGGTGTGGCCGTCATAATTAATTGATGCGGTCGCGTATGATCATGATTCGCTTTGTTGCGCAACGACAAACGTTGCTGAACACCAAAACGATGTTGCTCATCAATAATAATTAATCCCAATTTTAAAAAATTAACACTGTCCTGAAAAAGAGCGTGAGTGCCGACAATAATTTGCGCATTTCCGTTTGCAATTGCAGCCAATTGTTCACGCTTTTCTTTTGCACCCAATCGGCCGGTTAACCATCCAGGATTAATTGATAAAGGTTTCATCCAATTTGAGAAATTAATTTTATGTTGCTCTGCTAAAATTTCAGTCGGCGCCATAATCGCCACCTGATAACCATTGGCAACGGCGGTTAATGCACTCATTGCTGCAACCAGTGTTTTTCCTGAGCCTACATCACCTTGTACCAGTCGCAACATAGGAATATTTTTTTGCAAATCAGTTTCGATTTCTGCCAAAACACGCATCTGTGCAGCGGTTGGTTTAAATGCAAGTTTCGATAAAAATTGTTGTTGTATGTGTTTATTTGCCTGCAATTCCGGCGCAGCATCCATTTGCAAATTGCGACGTAATATCAACAAACTTAAATGATGAGCCAGTAATTCTTCAAACGCCAGACGCTGTTGATGTGGATGCTGGCCATTTTCCAGTAAAGTGGAATAGCTGCTCGCAGGTGGTTGATGCAAAAACTGAATAGCCTCCGCCAGTGTTGCCTGATTTTTTTTTCGCAAACTGTCCGGTATCAATTCACGCAAAGGATATTGGTTTAACCAACTCAATGCTTGCGTAGCCAGAATGCGCATACGGGTTTGTGTCAAACCTTCGGTTGCCGGATAAACAGGTGTTAAATTTTCTTCCAGTATTGGCGATTTTTGTTCATCCAGAAATTCATATTCAGGATGGTAAAATTCCAAGCCTGCTGCACCACGACGCACTTCGCCTATAACGCGAATGCGACGACCCGCTGTAAAACTTTGTTGTTGCGATTTATTGAAATGATAAAAACGTAAACTCACTGTGCCAGTGGTATCCTGCATCTTGCATAACAAACTGCGGCGCTTGCCAAACACGACATCACTTGCACGCACTTCACCTTCAATCACCACATTGGTTCCTGGTTGCAATGCTGCAATCGGTGTAACACGGGTTCGGTCCAGATAACGCAACGGAAGATGAAACAATATGTCTTGAATTGTATTCAAGCCAAGTTTCGCCAATTTCACCGCCAATACACTGCCCACACCTTTTATTTGTGTGACGGCAATTTGATCCAGTGATAATTGATCGGTGCCTGTAGATTTCAAACCATGACCTTGCGAGAATTTTTTGGAGTTTATTTGGCGATAGTACCGCATTCATTGATAAATAAAAAAGCCGATCCATGAGATCGGCTTTTTTATTTGTAAAATACCAACAGATTATTTTTTCAGCTCAAACCTGTAGGTTTCACTTTCCACTGTTCCACCGCGGCCATCCTCAGCCAACACTTTCCAGTAATAAGCTTCACCGGGTTTGAGTTGAGTAAGGGTTGTGCTTAAAGGGCCATCCTGGGGTTTGCAGCAGTAGAAATAGATCGCCACGAGTGCGATTAATAACAAAATAGCAATAGCTGTTAGTGTGTTATGTTTTTTCTTCAGCAAAATCAAAAGCAACACGAAAAACAGCAGTGCGGCCAGCACAGAAAATAAACCTGTGCATCGCGAAGCTTTTATTAATTCAGATTCCGCCGATGTCGTTACCTGAACACATTCATTGGCATTGTAGATTTTGTTAACGCTCCAGACACAGTGTCGATAATTCACTGGATCCCCGTCAGGATCGGCAGTTCTGTTCCAGTCGAATTTAATTGGCCCGGTCAGATCAGCCGCATCATCCAATGGAAAAATTTGCACTGGAATTTGCGGCAGTCTGTTGGATTCGATTTTTTGTGAAGCCAGATAAACCTGTGCGAATCCTGCCTGGCCTGTAATCGAAACATCGCCAATACAATTGTTTTTCTGCACTGCATCTTTCACACCGGCACAGTGTGTTTCAGCTTGTGCGATTGGCAAGGGGGTGATGACTGGGACTTGCGGATTTTCCGGGCCTTCAACGATCACCGGCAGGTAACAGGACTGTGGCGATTCACCGTTTGGCCAGGTTGGGAAAGTAAAGTTGGCGGTGGAAGTACCGGGAGCATAGTCAAACAGTGAACTGCTATTGCTTACCCTCCATGCATCGCCAAACACTTTATACAATTGACGATAACGCTCTTCCAAACTTTTTGGTTTCTCACCCAGCAAGGTTCCATTTGGTAATGCGGGCAACCAGTTTCCGGGAAGAATTGAACCCATCAAACCTCGCGTTCCGCGTGCATGTTGCACATCAATATTCATAAACCAGAGTGAGCCCCACTGATTCGCAGTGACAATAATTTTGGTTCCGCCAGGTGCTTCTATTTGCACTGCATTGGGTACACCGATGGTGATGATGCGACCACCCGAAGGCAGGGCGATGGGTGCTGAATCCAGACTCCATTGTTTGCCATCAATCTTCAATTGCAAACCGCGTGGTGTGGACTGGTAAGTAACCCTGTCGTTGCCGATTCGCAATGCAACACCTGTGTTCACGCTGACGCAGGAAGTCAGCCCTGTGTAGGGATTTGGTCCGTAGGGTGCAGTGCCTTCAATCGCTGTGTGGCGAGCCTGTATTTCCAGACCCGGCCCATTCAGCAAGACAAATTCTCCCGCAGCCTGGAAGTCGTAATTAATCCCGTCGATGGTGCGCAAATGTGGGTCGCCTGCTGTTTTGGGCGTTGAGCCCTGAATCCAGCGTTTGAAAGTTTCTATATCTGCTTTGGTCAAGGCAGGGCCACCACAAGGCATCATTCCGCGAGTGACACCCGGTGCATTGTGTGGGCAATCTTCATTGGTTCTGCGGGCAATTTTGGTATAGAAGAATCCGCCTCCTGCATCCATAACACCATCGTTATTATCATCAAAATTGCCGTTTCCATCTTCATCCACAAAAGGTTCTGCAAAGGACACGGCCATATTGTAGGAATCCTCAAATCTGTCCCATGCCGGGTCCGCCAGGGGCGGTACATGCGGTGTTTCCCTTTCGGAAATATCCAGGAAAGTCCCGTGGTTGTAATAGGGCGGATAATTCAAACCACCGTGGCATTCAATACAGGATTTATTAAAGATGCGTTGAACATCAGTAAATGTAGGAACATTTGCTGCGGTGTTGGATACATCCGGCAAGAGGTTAGGATCCAATGTGTTATTCACTGCTGCCATCACATTGGCTTCAGTTGCCGTGAATGTGGCGAACCCGCGTGGAGGATTAGCTACCAGATCGGTTTCCAAAGCACTGGCGATAGGACCCGTGTAATTACCGAATACGTCCGCAAAGTTGTAAGCACGTGAACGACCCCTGACACCCATTGACCATTTATCGACAGAGACACCTAAAGGCTCCAGAAAATAACGGAACAGAGCTACTTTGGTAGTATTTCTTGGAGTCGGAGGTGTGGTTGTTAGAATATCGTGGTGCTCACGGTCTACAGCGACTCTGCCGATAGTTGTGTTATCGCGATCGCCGAGGTCTATGCTGCGTCGAAATATTTCCTGGCGACGTGAATCAATACCTGAAGCCAGTCCCGGTGCATATTGTTGGATCAACCCGAGGGAATCCGCTTGGCCTATATCAGCCGTCACAAGATAGGGGTCGGGATCTTCAGTAGCATCAGAATCAGTTCCATCAACTGATGTTCTGTCCAAAGTCAGTTTCTGGATATCGGCTTTTCGACGCGGCAAACTTTCTGCCCGCAATCGAGTGTCTGCAACCAATTCATTGATGCTGTCATAAGCCGGGTAAGTCATGCCGTTGCGATCATTGAAAAAATCAAAATCTGTGGTGATCGCAGGTTGGATGCTATTAGTGGCGGAATCGACAGTGACATAACCTCGCGCAATCGCCAGTGCAATCGGGCGAACATCAATTGGAATATCGCTGGTGGCATAACGATGGTTGATCAGTTCATCTGCAATTCGTTTGGGATTGAGTTGGCCATCCAATCCGCCGAGCAGATCAAACAGTTGAACACCACGGCCTTCATCAGAAACGGGTGAAGAGTAGGACTCATTAATTAAACCGGGTGTTGAGCCGGGTGGCCCCGAGTGACGCATGGTGACGTAACGCGCTTCCTGATTAACTGTCGTCGCATCACCGGAAGCGGTGTTGTTGAATTGATAATTCGTCGTGTTGGGCGCTCCACCTGCTGCGGGCGGTGCTGAAGCACCTGCCAATTCATAACCAAATTCTATGTGCCCGGAATTGCTGGCATCGTCTAGGTCACGGGTGATTTGATGTTTGCTGGTCGAGTTCAGATTCGCAGGTTGTAATCGAAGTTGTTCGATAATTTTCCGTATCTCGTCATTTTCCGCAGACGCTCGCCAATTCCAGAGATTGAACATGGATTTAAATGCAGCTTCTTCAACCGATCCCTGATAAATACGATCACGATTAAAAGGCGTCATCCCACCCCAGCTGTCATAAGCATCCCAATTGGGTTTATTTTTTGCGATTGAATCGCCTCGTGTTGTGCTTCGTGGTGCAGTACCAAATGCAGCGCTGGTATTCGGTACATTATGTGTGGAATGACACTTGGTACACTTGGGATCATCTTCAATCACACGATTTATGGTTGGGCTTCGAGGGGGGAAGGTAAAGGTACCGCCTACACATGTCGGGCCTGTACCATCAACACATTGCATGGCTGGAATATCGTTGAGAACAATTTCGTGAAAACGAAAATTTTTTCGCACATCATCGTATTGCATATATTCGATCGCATTGCGATGTGAGCCTGGAAAAGAATCGTGTTCTTTTAATCCAAAACTGAAAACAAATCGTGCGTCGTGACTGGGCATTAAAATGCGCGGCGAATTTGCCACACCGGTTTGCAAACTCTCGGATCTATTCATCAAAATCCAGTTTTCTTTGTAGGATGGATCCAGCGCAGCAATAAATTCAGACGCTGTATCTATGTCAGGATTTGCCGTTAAAAAATTACGAATATTATCGTGCGAACAATCATTCGGTGGCACAACACCCGGATTACATTCACTTAAATTTGGAATAGCGGTAATCGGATTAAAAACAGCTCTGACCCTGCGTGCAGTCGTTGCATCCACAACACAAGTACCCGTGCCGGGACAACTGATCCCCGTTCCTTGCCAACCTGCAAAAACAACTTCTGCCGCATTAAAATTGGCAGTTAAGGTGACATTGCCCGCGAATGAAAAATCACAGGTATTACCACAATCAATTCCAGCAGGGCTTGATGTCACACTGCCATCACCCAAACCTGTTTTTAATATTTTTATTTCAGCTGCCAGCGTGAGATTTGCCACGCAGAGAAGTGCAATCACCAACAACCAAAGAACACGGGAAACAACCAACCTGCGCCTTTCCAATACTGAACAGAAAACAAAAGAAAACGCTTTCATACCCCACCTCCCAATGTCGTTAAGAATTTTTTAATCCTTAATAAACAGGATTATTAACCGGGAGAGCGATGGCAAAAACACTATCCCTATAAAAGTATAGGGCTGGCGCTGATGAAATAGCTGTCAACTATTCACATGATTTGGCGCATTAATTGTTGTTTGGTGTGTTTGTTGATTGGGTGATAAAGAATTCTATTGGACGGAAACGGTTTTTATTTTGGCTTTCAACGGTTTGCATGCTATGTACCACCAGCAAACAACGCTAGGCAGAACAGATATTAAAATAAGACCTGAAATAGCAGCATATGCAAAATACACGTCAGTGATGCCATATTTGTCTGGGTTGCTTAACAATAATGCAAGAGGTACTGCTAGAAGTAATATAAAAATTGTTGTGAAGGTCAAAATTTTCTTTAGTGGAATAAAACCAAAACTCAATAGAAATTTCCCATGAAAATAGAAAAAAACAACAACAATAAAGTACAGAAATGGGAATGCAGTAAAAAATAAAGCGCTTGATTTAAGAGGCGTATCATCCAGTGGATCAGAGCCTACCCACGCATGCAGTGATATAGCTGCCATCGGCATTAATGCGATTAAAGAAGCTAAAACATTAGCCAGTATTGGCTTCGACTCTTTCATTGGATTACTTGGCACTTGTTTTTTTTGAGTAAGGGATACAACAAACTTATTTTCTTCGCAATTTAAAAAGAGTTAATTAGTCTGCAGTTACGGCTTGATCATTTTTCATGGTTAGTTCAACCCAAACTAATTTTTTGTGTTCAGTAAAGTTTTCACCATAAGCCTTAACACAACGATAAAGTTTTCCATTTTGTTTTATAACGGCACCCATTGAATTAGCCAAGCCATTTGCATCAGTGCAAAAAATTCCATTTTCAATGCCTTTTTGAACGTCTTCTTTTGATAGAGTTGGTGCGGTGCCGATAGGTTTTGATTCGGTAACAACAGATTCGATTGCATGAGCTGCTGTAGAAAGCAATATTGTAGAAGTGGATACAAATGCCAGAACAAGATTTTTCATAATACATCCCTCAAGGTTTACAACATATGTAACTAATAAAGTTAGCTGTGGGTTAAAAACAACGGTGGAATTCGATCTTGTTAGGTATTGGATGGCCTTAAAATTTTATTTGTTACGCTTGAGCGTAAGCAATAAAGAAACACTGCTCCAACACCAATAATACAAAGCATTATAGTAAAAGGCAGCCAATGATAAGTCTTGGCAATTTTATTGAGCATGGCCACATGAACAAAAGCTTCATTTGATGTTGCTGCTAAAAGCCCAATATAAGACCAGGCCATGAACTCATAATGTATCAAAACCCAAAACTTAATTTTTTTACGGTAGTAAACAACCAGTAATCCGGCAAGAACTGAAAATAATGAAACGATTGCTGTCAAGTGAAAAATACCAAAACCACCAAAGAGATTGTAAATGCCAAAAGCAGTGATATTCAAACCAAGCATCGCTGTAACATATATTTTCCCGATAACTTTATGCAATTTCGTACCTTTAGGTCTAAGGAGAACAAAAATGCCTACAAGTAAGGAGAGAAAACCGAAAAATGTATGAATAGTTTCAATCATGATTTGCCTGAATCCAGCAGCAGTTTTTATGTTGCGCTTTTGAGCACCGCGAATGTAAATGCGTAACAAAAAATGCATTCGCTTGATGACCTTGTTAGGCTATTTACGCAAAATTATAGTCTTCTTTTTTGGTTTGACTTATATCTTCCAGGGACGAGAAATAACCGCAATTACCTACAAAAACGACACTGGATTGATTTAACACCACAACTTCGACGCCGTGAGATGTTTCCCAATTACAGCGATAATGATAACGAACTATTCTTTTATTAAAATCACTGGAA
>CAMLML010000055.1 GCA_946481095.1 uncultured Cellvibrio sp. | reverse complement strand
GAACAGGCATTACTACAACTGCAAAATGCGTTGATCAAATTCAAACACTAATTCGCATTACTTCTTTTGAAAAGGTTTCTCCTTATCCATCCGCTCCAGCTCCTTTGCGTAAGCGTCCATTTCTTCCCAATCAAAAGCGGTACCGGCGTTGATATGCAGTGGATTCTGCGCGCGTAGAATCGCGTTTTCTCTCAAGGAATGCTCACGCTCTTCTGCTTGATCAGATTCCAATTTTTTCAATAATTCATCAGCTTTGTTTGACATATTTCACCTCGGAAATTTCGGGCACCAGTGTAAAACAGCTTGCGCTAAAACCAAATACGAATTGCATAGACTTGTGGACGCTTATAACCAATCGCCGATAACCACAAACATGCCTGTATTTGGCCCCGCTTTTCTGAGAAAATGCAGGTCCTTTCTGATTGCCATTTGTAACGACTATGAATACCGCCCAACACTTGTTTTCTTACCCGCGCCCCGAGCAATCGCGCCGCTATAAACCCGCGCCTTTCCTGCCTATGAGCCGGGCCGAGATGAAACAATTGGGGTGGAATACCTGCGACATCATTATTGTCTGCGGCGATGCCTATGTGGATCACCCGAGTTTTGGTATGGCGGTGATTGGTCGTTTTCTGGAAGCCCAGGGTTTTCATGTGGGTATTATCGCCCAACCCGATTGGAAATCGGCCGAGCCTTTTAAAGCCTTGGGCAAACCCAATTTATTTTTTGGCGTAAGTGCAGGCAACATGGATTCCATGATCAACCGCTACACCGCCGATTTACGTTTACGTTCTGACGATGCTTACACACCCGGCGGCGAAGGCGGCAAACGTCCTGATCGCGCCGTGACGGTTTACAGTCAACGCTGTAAAGAAGCCTACAAAGATGTGCCGATTGTGATTGGTGGAATTGAAGCCAGTCTACGTCGCATCGCGCAATACGATTATTGGAGCAACGAAGTTCGCCGTTCAGTGTTGATTGATTCAACAGCCGATATTTTGTTGTACGGAAATGCTGAACGTGCCATTGCAGAAATTGCGCATCAATTAGCGGCCGGAAAAGATATTAAAGAATTGGATTCGATTCGCGGCACGGCTATTGTTCGTAAAACGGCGCCTGCGGGTTGGACCGAAATTGACTCAACACGAATTGATTGGCCAAGCAATATTGATGCACTGCCAAACCCTTATGAGTATCAACACAACAATAAATCCTTTGTGGATGCAACTCAAACTGATGTGAATAATTCGCAAGTGGGTTTGCGTCAATTGGATACAGAAAAAATGGCAGAACAAATTGCCATCTTGAATCCTGACGAAGCAGAAAAATTAAAGTCTCAAGGCTGCCCTGCGCAAATACAGGAAAGCGAAAAAGCATTTGATCCAAATGAAACTCAACCGATTCGCATCATTCCCATGCCGCTGCAAAATCGCAGCGAATTGCAAGATGACGATAAAGTGTATGTGCGTTTGCCCTCGTTCGATAAAGTTAAAAATGATCCGATTTTATATGCGCATGCATCACGTGTTTTGCATCAGGAAGCGAATCCTTACAACGCTCGCCCCTTAATGCAAAAACACGGCAATCGCGAAATCTGGGTAAACCCACCGCCGATTCCATTAGAAACCGATGAGCTGGATGGTGTATTTGATTTGCCTTACGCACGTGTGCCCCACCCTGTTTATGGCAACGCGAAAATTCCTGCTTACGACATGATTAAAACTTCCGTGAATATTATGCGCGGATGTTTTGGTGGCTGTACGTTTTGTTCGATCACTGAACACGAAGGCCGAATTATTCAAAGCCGTTCAGAAGAATCGATTTTGAAAGAGATCGAATTAATTCGCGATAAAGTCCCCGGCTTTACCGGTCACATTTCTGATCTCGGCGGGCCAACTGCCAATATGTATCGGCTGACTTGTAAGGATATGCCGACGCTGAGTAAATGCCGTCGTTTATCCTGCGTGCATCCAACCATTTGTAAAAATTTAACCACCAGTCATAAACACACAACGCAACTCTATCGCAACGCGCGCAAAATTCGCGGTGTGCATACCATTTCGATTGCATCGGGTTTGCGTTATGACCTGGCAGTGCAAGATCCAGAATACGTAAAAGAATTGGTGACACATCACGTTGGCGGTTATTTAAAAATTGCACCGGAACACACAGAAGACGATGTGCTGGCGCAAATGATGAAGCCAAAGATGTCGAGCTATTACGACTTCAAAAAGATGTTCGAAAAATACTCCAAAGAAGCAGGCAAAAAACAATATTTAATCCCCTACTTCATCGCCGCTCACCCGGGCACTAAAGATGAAGATATGGTGAATCTCGCACTTTGGTTAAAGAAAAACGATTTTGAAGTGGATCAAGTGCAAAACTTCTATCCATCCCCCATGTCACTGGCCACCGCTATGTACGTGAGCGAGCGCAATCCGCTGAAAAAACTCACCTACAAAAGTAAAAAACTGCCAATCCCCAAAGGTGTCGATCAACGCCGCTTGCAAAAAGCGTTATTGCGTTATCACGACCCGGCAGGCTGGCCAATCATTCGTGAAGCTTTGCGTAAAATGCGCAAACCGCATTTGATTGGTGATAGCCCGTCAGCATTAGTACCGGATGAAAAATCAGAACGTTCCAATCGCGCTTCACATAACAGTCGCCCACAAGCAGCAAAACCTGTGCAAAAAACACCAGTAAAAAAACCAGCATCAAAACCTCAAGCCAAAAAAGCTTTTGGTGATAAGTTTGAAAGTGCACGGAAATTTATTGAGCAGAATAAGAAACCCAAACCAAAAAAATAGAACCAAGATCTGTGGCATTACTCGAAGCTGAATCCAATAACACCAATAAATACAAAACCCTGAGCTTCCATCAGGGCGATTTGTTGGTGACTTTTAGCCGCGCACTCAACACGCGCGTAAAAGGAAAAATACTGATCAAGATTAATCGGGATCTACAGGTAGTTGCCTCCGCACCTAAATATGTCTCCAATAAAGCCGTTATAGAAGCCGTTCGGGAAAGACTGAACTGGATTCAAGAACAGCTCAAAAAAATTTCTGAACAAATCCCGGTACAAACACCCAAACAGTTTTGTGATGACGAATTGCATCCCTATTTAGGTATTGATTACCCAATCAAGATTGTTCAATCATCAAAAAATAAAGTGACGCTTGTAGAAAACATAATCGAGATTCACAGCAAAAATACTGATGCCGATAAAATTCAATCGATATTAAATGCTTGGTACAAAACAGAAGCCAAATTGATTTTTGATGCAAGAATTACCTTATTACTAACAAAAACCTTTTGGGTCACCAAGCGACCAACTGTCAGCATCCGGACCATGAAATCCCACTGGGGCAGCTGCTCCACGTCCGGCAGCATCCGCCTCAACACCCAACTCATCAAAACCCCACTCGTCTGCATAGACTACGTAATTCTGCACGAGCTTTGCCACATTGCCGAAATGAATCACAGCCAAAAGTTTTATCGTTTATTGGATCAGGTGATGCCGGAGTGGCGAGAAGTTAAAAAGGAATTGGATGGGTTGGGGCATGGGATTTTGTAGGCTGGCCCCATATCATCAAACCTATTGCATCCCTCAAACCTCATGGGTATCCTCGTCTCACATGATTCACCAGACTAAGTTGGCAGATTAAAAGGCGATACATCGATGGTGTTTGTTCTAATTAAATTTCTACTTTATTGAACTGTATCTTTTTGTAACTACGCTGTTCTTTTGATGCCGTAGAATAGTTTTAATTTGGAATAATCTATTCAGCGCATGAAAACTTATAGAGCATCCTAATTTATGAGGAATGATAATGACTAAGAACAAACTGACTCGAATTTCGAGCATAGGAGTTAAAGATCTATTCGGGCTGTATGAATATACGCTTGAATTGGGAGTTCAAGGAAGTACAGAAGATGAAAAAATATCAATCTTTTACGGAGATAATGGCAGTGGTAAAAGCACACTCTTACGATTAGCCTTTCACATGTTAGCGCCAAACCCAAAACAAGGGCACAAAAGTCACTTACTCGATGTAGAATTTAAAGAGCTTTCTGTTACGTTTAATGACGGAACTATTGTAAAAGCTTCCCGAAAAGTAGCCGGTAGCGGCGAATATACTCTTAGCGTTAAAAGAACCGGGAAGAAGCCAGTTGAGGCAACCATTTTGTCTAGGACGTCAAGCGGAGGTAATGACAGCTTGCATGAGAACGTCGAACCTGCTCTGAAAGATTTAGACTGTTCGCTTTACCTTTTGTCCGATGACAGGGCAATTCAAAGAGCTGGCGGAAACTTGAGTAATGTCGATTCCATTCGACGCCGCGCCCTGAGACTAAAGAATGTAGGAATTGACGAACCCGGAATGCTTCGACATGAGCGTCTTGACGCGGCAGAAACTCCCGAAGATATTGCAAAACAGTTGCTATCTGAGTCAATTGAGACTACCGAAGACTGGTTTAGAAGCAGAGTGATCGGAAGTAGCTCTAAGGGAGATTCTGGGGTCAATGATATATATAAGCAGATTCTAAAAAGGATCTCTGACTCAGGAGAGGCATCATCAAAAAATATTTCTTCGAAAAATGACATTGAAAAAAAAGTAAATGAGCTACAAGAGCAATCACAAAAATTTTCAAGCTATGGACTTCTTGCCGAATTCGATGGTAAAGATATCCTTTCGTTTTTGAAAACGACTGACGAGGATACATTAAGTCTGATCATTGATGTATTGACTCCTTACTTAGACAGCATAGAAACCAAGCATAAAGCCATGCTGGAAATCTATGAAAGAATCGATACATTTGTAACTGTCGCTAGTCGTTTTTATGCAAATAAAAAGCTGACATACGACGTAACAAATGGAATCCAGATTTGGAACCCAAATGGAAAACTTCTTAAGCCACATATGCTTTCATCAGGCGAAAGACATCTACTTTTACTATTTTGTACTAGCATCGTTACCGGTGGCTCTCCTAGTATTTTGATGATAGATGAGCCCGAGATATCTCTTAATATTAAATGGCAGAGAATGCTAATTGATGCTCTCATTCAATGCATCGGAGATAATGACATACAATTTATCTTCTCAACACACAGTTTTGAAATCCTATCTAAACATAAGTCGCGTGTGGTCAAGCTTGAGAATAGGCGTGAGTAACAAGTTATGGAGTATAAGCGACACATTGACGAGATAATTGCCATTTATGATTTAGAAAAATCTATAAAGGATATTTACGTAGAAGGTAGTTCAGATAAATCATTCTTTCAATGGATTACAGGAGCGGGACTAGAGACCAAGTTGGAAATATACGCTGTGGATGATATCTGTGTACCTGATGAAATATTAGATAAGTATGGTCTGGACAAAGGATCTAATAGAAATAGGATAATCGCTGCTGCAATTGCTATATCTGAAGCACTACCCGATAGCGACAACTCCATGTTTATTGCAGACAAGGATTATGCTAACTATTTAAAGGAAAATGTAAGTTCTCATTTACTAAGATTTACTGATTACAATTCATTAGAATTATATTCGTTAAATGAAGAGGTTATCAGGAAGCTAATGGCTTTAGTGTATGGTCGATATTCGTCAACATTGCCGAACTTTTATTATGAAATGCAGCAGATCTTACGAAGCCTTTACGCAATACGTCTAACAAGTATTGATCTCAACTGGAATTTGAGCTGGATAGATTTTAACAAGTATGTACAAGTAAACCAATCAGTTGAATTTAATGAAGATAAATACATTGATGCATACCTTAGCAAGAATTCCAAACTGAGCGAAAAAAACTATTTTTGCGATGCTCTCCTTCGCATTAAAGCTTCCCTCGATTCAGATAGTCGGATGAGCTGCCGGGGGCACGATTACACTGCACTACTAATGCATATAATAAATAAAAAGTATCCTCGAAAAAAAATCGACAAACTTGAAGTATTTGAAGGATTTCTCATAGGTCTGGTTGATAAGGCTGATCTTCTTTCTGAAAAACTCATTGATGAAGTATATAAGTTCTCAGGTAATGCTTAAATTTTGTTTTCGAGTACTTCTAAAAATACCAATTACAAACGTGCTTGGGAAATTATTAACGCCACGGATACTGAGTATTTACAATATCTGGCTGAAATAACCAAACGTCAGGTTCAGCATGTAAAACCAATCGAAGACTGACAAAAGTCATTAGATTCCGCTACTTCCATTGTATTCAGATATCCCGCCTCCATTGTTTCGACATCATTCTGTGTTGACCAATCTCCCGCTGGATTTCTCTATGTCCGAATCAACATCAATACCGATTTCAAAACGTTTGAGTCCTTTGCTCGGGCTGGTGCCGTTTTTAAAACCTTATTGGATGCGTTGGATTTGGGCGTTTATTGCCTTGGCGGTTGCGGCTGGTACAACCTTAAGCCTGCCGGTTGCGTTTCGTTATTTAATTGATACCGGATTTTCTTCTGGCCAGACTGAACATTTAAATCAATATTTTATTTTGCTTTTTGGATTATCAATTGTTTTAGCCATTGCCACAGCACTGCGTTTTTATTTTGTGTCCTGGTTAGGTGAGCGGGTAACAGCGGATATTCGCAGCGCGATTTATAAACATGTTTTACGCATGGGCCCTGAATTTTTTGAAATCACCAAAACCGGGGAAGTGCTTTCGCGTTTAACAACTGATACCACATTGATACAAACCGTGGTGGGAACCAGCCTTTCAATGGGATTGCGCAATGCGTTTATGTTGATTGGCGGCATCATTATGTTGATAGTCACCAGCCCTAAATTGGCGGGATATATTTTAATTACGCTGATTTTTGTGATTGCACCCATACTGATTTTTGGACGAAAAGTTCGGAAGCTGTCACGTGACAGTCAAGATCGAGTAGCAGATTCGAGTGCTATAGCGGGTGAAGTGCTCAATGCAATGCCAACGGTACAGTCCTACACACAGGAAACCAATGAAAGTAATCGTTTTAATATTTCCGTTGAAAATGCATTCCTGACTGCACTCTCACGCATTCGCACGAGATCCATTTTAACGGTGATCGTTATAGTATTGATTTTTGGTGCAGTCACTTTTGTGTTGTGGTTGGGCGCACATGAAACACTTTCGGGCGCCATGACCGGAGGAGAATTATCACAATTTATTATTTATGCAGTCGTCACTGCCGGAGCAATAGGCGCCATTACGGAAGTCTGGAGTGAATTACAGAGAGCGGCAGGTGCAACAGATCGTTTGATGGAATTATTGCATATGAATTCTCCTTTAGTTGAAACCTCACAACCCAAAGCACTTCCGCTAACAGGTGACGGAATTGAATTGGATAAAGTATTTTTTTCTTATCCATCACGCCCCGATACCTTGGCATTAAAAAACTTCTCATTGAAAATTCGTCACGGTGAACATATTGCGATTGTCGGCCCCTCGGGTGCAGGTAAAACAACATTGTTTCAATTGCTGTTACGTTTTTATGATCCGCAATCTGGAAGCGTAATCTTCAACGGTGTTGATCTGCGCGATCTGCGTTTTCAGGATGCACGTAAACCCTTTAGTGTAGTACTTCAGGAAACGGTGATTTTTGCTGGCAGCGTATTGGAGAATATTCGCTACGGAAATCCCACTGCCACACTTGAACAAGTAAAAGAAGCCGCGCAAATGGCCGCTGCTCATGAATTTATCGAAAAATTGCCTGAAGGTTACGATACATTTTTAGGTGAACGCGGAGTCAGACTTTCCGGCGGACAACGACAACGCATCTCCATCGCGCGCGCCATTTTAAGCAATCCACCCATATTATTATTGGACGAAGCAACCAGTGCATTGGACGCAGAAAGCGAACGTCAGGTACAACAAGCATTGGACAATGCCGCGCAAAATCGCACAACACTGGTCATTGCCCATCGATTGGCAACAGTGCAAGCTGCTGACAGAATTATTGTGATGGAAGCGGGTGAGATTGTTGCAGAGGGAACACACGCGCAATTGCTCATCGAAAGTCCTTTATACGCACGATTGGCAAAATTGCAATTTACGGATTGAGCATAGAGATATTAATTAAAACTCAGGCGGGCAAATTGCCCACCCTACTCTGGATTAACTCGCCAAAGCCCAACCCTTCTTCACCTCTTCTTCTTTAAATGTATTAAAGATTTCATTCAGGCTGGACTCATCCGGTGCGGTTCGCAAAACTCTTTTCAGTGGATCTTTACGACCTGGGCTGTAATCGGTGTAACAAAAAACGAAAGCAGGATAGTTGCTGTCAATTTTTTCTTTATTGGTTTTCCAGGCAATAAATTTGCGGACACTGACCAAACCTTTGGTTTCTTTTTTATAAACTTCGCGTTTGAGGATGCTACTTTGGGCAAGATCCAAACTTTCTGCGCCTTTTTCAAGATTATCCAGTTCAACGAAACTTTGCAGTTGGGTTAAACGTAAATCTTCAGGTGTTACTGATTTATCATCGCGAATGCGTTTAAAAACCGGACCCAATAAACTCACGAAAGGTTGTGGCAATTGTGCTTTGTAACCCTCAGATGGACTGTAGGTTAATACGGGTTTCATTTCCGGTTTACCGGCAGAGTTTTCGTAAATCAAATCGTGGAATGCAAATTCAATAACGATTTCCGGGCGTACCATGGTGAACAGTGTGTGATTGCGATCAGTCGTGCGGTAAGCCGATGGAACTGCCATGGCTTTTAGTTTGTGATAAAACTCGCGACGCTGTTCATCATCGAAGCCTGTACCCACTTTTGCAAAAACTTGAAAACTACCATCAGGTCGCATCAACCCCGTTAACAACACACGCAAGCTATCAGCTACGTCCGGTGATTCAGTAAAACCTAAAATGACGGCATCTATATTGTGTTTGGGTTTGATTTTATAAATAGTGTGATTGTGCTCATCTACACAGACAATCCCTTCCTGTTCTCCATCCGTTACCCAGGTTTTGTAGAGCTGCGATAAATTTTTAGTATCGACATTATGGTGCTCAACACTGTGACATTTACCATTGGCAGGCAGCAATTCCGATAATTTTTTCTGTTTATCGACAAACGCCATAGCGCGACAATTATCGCGATCAAGCTCCAACAGATCGAACGCCGCAAAAGATAACGTCTGTGCCTTTTCGCCCGCACCTGTTCCTAAAGCAGAAGTCACATCATAAACTCGTGAACGTGAGTCGCTGGAATTGACATATAACTCACCGGCCAAAACCACTTTTTCAAATTTCGAAAATACTTTTTTTGCTTCTTCGAGTAGTGGCAAGCCAGTAATCACACGACCTTTAATATTAAACAGAAAACAGTCGTCGCCGTATTTAAACAAAAAATGTAATTGGCCATCGAGCTTTAATGAGGCATGCAATTGGGTGGATTCAATACTGGCAATATCGCCTTCATTTAATAATCGATAACGCGACGCCACATTCTTTTTGTAGCTGCGTGCCAAATTTAACAAACCGGAATCAGTCAATGCACCTTGACCCACCATCACACCCTTGCCCAAGGCTTCCATTTTCTTTGCATCGTAAAAACTCATTCTGCTTTCTCCTTATCATTTTCTTTTGGAACAGGTTTTAATTCGAGATTGGTTAAATGCATAATTAATTGATATGCATTACCTTTGGTTCGACCTTCCAGAAAAGCGCGGAACTGTTTACCGTTACGCGACAAAATCAGTGGCTCGTTGGATTTTTTACCGGCACCTAAAAATAACAAACTTTGTTTTTCTTCCAAATCTTTTGCCATGTTATAGAGAAAATCAAAGGTTAAACCATCCACGTGTTTGATTTGATAGGCATTGGTAAAAACAAATTTCTTTACACATTCCAATTTCGGCAATAAACGCCCAGTCCATTTCAGGGGTGATTCGCCGTTAATATTGGCTTCCACTTCATGCAAATCACGCTCCTCTGTCATTTCACCTGATGCTGAAAATACACGCTCCTTCAAGTGCACAGCACCGGCAGGTTGATTGTCACTGTTTAAATAAATTCGCACAGTGCTATCAATGCGTTTGCCAAACAATTCCAGATCAATTTCCGGATCAGCGTCGATTAACTTCTGCGACAATTCTTCCGGTGTAATCTCGCGAGTCAAACTGGTGAGATCAGTTTCCAAAGAACCTTTAACAATACGCACACCTTCAACCGGCTGTAATTGTTGATCAACACGCCGGGTAAATTGCGCACGCTTTTTATTATCCAATGCTACCCGCGAGTTACGTTGTTTTTCATCGGCTATATTGATGACTTTCATTTTTGTTCCTTTAGGTTTTCAATTTTTTTGCTGAATTTGATTTTGCTTTTGCTCCCTCCCCTGCCAAGGGGAGGGCTGGGGTGGGGTAAGGCTTTTTGATTGAGATACCTTACCCCCTCCTAACCTCCCCCTTGGCAGGGGGAGGAACTAAATCAAAACATACTAAAATCAATTTCTTCATCATCCGATTCTTCTTCGTCTTCATCATCTTCCAACAAAGTTGAATCGATATTTTGCATTTCGATAAATTCAAAACCGCAATGTTGACCAATGGTCATAAATAAATTGCCATCACTTTCAATTAAAAAAGCGGTGTCGGGATTGTGGCTGGCGTAGTAATTAAAGGGGAAGCAAAAAATTTCCCTGGAGTTTTTTACTTGCTCCAACAAAGCGGTATCGGTTTGTAATTGATAAACCGATTTGATCACATGCGCCAAATAAGTATCGACAGAGACTGTATCTGTCAGCGGAATATCACTATTAAAAGAAGATTCTTTTTTCTCGATAAGTTGATTATCGGCATCTACCACATTCAAGGCATCACGTTCCAGCCAGCGACCGGAAATATCCAGATAACCTTGTTCAAAAGAACCTTTGGAAAAAATATGCATGCCGTCACTGGAAATTGAACCTATGTGACACTCTTTTCCATCTTTATCGACTGCAATTGTGTCGATCCAACCATAGAGTTTGTTGCGATCCACTTTTTGCAGATCACAATTAAAATGCTGGTCGCCCAAGGCGAACTGCAGACTTCTGGCCATTGTCTACTCCTTTGCTTTTTTATCAGCGGATGATTCAGAACAGCGACGACAAAGCGAGTTGGGGAGGATATGATTCACATCCACAATCCAGCCATGTGACGCTGGCGAAGAATAACATCTCATTCCAAAAAAGTGATGGTAGATTTGGTGGCGAAAACCCCTTTTGATCAGCAACTCGCGCAGTTTTTTGCGAACCTTAATGTGCATCACACAGTGTTGCTGACGCCCAATAAACGATTGAGTCGCTTTTTTATTGAGCGCTATGCGGCCATGCAAACTTCCAACGCCTTTAAAGGGCTGCGTTGTCTTGCAATTAACACCTGGATTCAGCAACTCTGGTCGGATCTTGAGTTTATTGATGATCACCCTTTAGCCACTTACACCCTTCTCAGTAATTTTCAGGAAAATCTGCTGTGGGAAAAAGTGCTGGAACAATACCCCGACACCCCTCCCCTGATTAATTCCCGTGCCACTGCAAGACAAGCTCAGGATGCATGGGCATTAATGCATGAATGGCGCCTGGATTTGCAAAAATTGGTGAGGGCAGCAAAAGCCTGTGGTGATTCTTTTATTTTTCAGCATTGGCATCAGGAATTTGAGCGGATTTGTGAGCGGGATCAGTTGTTGTCGGCGGTGCGGGTGCCGGGGTTGTTGGTGGGGAGGTTGAATTCCCTAAATCAAAAGCCTTACCCCCTCCTAACCTCCCCCTTGGCAGGGGGAGGGACTATAAGTGCCACAACAAAAACAGGATTAAATTTGAGCGAAGGAGACATGCCGAACCTCGCACAAACAGCAAAAGTAAACTCCTCCCCCTGCCAAGGGGGAGGCCGGGAGGGGGTAAGGCTTTTACCCCAAGAAATCATCCTCTACGGCTTCGACGAACTCACTCCTTCAATCCAACATTTATTAAATTGCCTCGAAAATCTCGGCATAAAAATTTCATCACTGGATTTACAAGTTGAAAAAAATTCCGCGCAGCGAATTGAATTCATCAACGAACAACAAGAACTGAATGCTGTGACTCGTTGGGCGAAAGAAAAAATTGCCGCTCGACCCAATTCAACCATTGGTATTGTTGTGCCGAATTTAACAGCGCAACGCAGTCGTATTGAACGTGTGTTTATGCAGGAATTTGAACCGCAATATATTTTTCCGGATCAAGCGCAACATGCGACCGGCTTTAATATTTCAGCAGGACAACCTTTGGCACAAGTTCCGATTATCTCAATAGGGCTTACCGCATTAAGTTGTCAGGCAGAACGATTGGATCTATATCAACTGTCTGCACTATTGCGTTCACCCTTTGTGGGATCAACCCAGGAATTAGCAACACGTGCTTTGTGGGATGTGGCATTGCATGATGCAGGCGAATTGGAATTCAGTTTTCAGCAATTTAAAACTTTTATTAGTGAGCGTGTTGCAAAACTTCGTCCTCGTCATTCTCGCGAAAGCGAGAATCCATTTCTTGATGGCAATGAAAAGCTGGATCCCCTACGCGTGGATGACGATGCGCCATTAAATGAAGATCAAATAGAACTCAGTGACTTTATCAATGATAGAGATTCTGGATCTCCTTCAAAAATGACGGAAATTAAAAATGATTTCTATCAACGCTTAAGCGATTTCGATTTACTCCGAAAACAACATAAAAAAGTGACGCGTTATCCCAGTGAATGGTGCAGCATTTTTATCGAGCAATTAAAAGCCTGGGGATGGCCAGGAGACAGGCAAATAGATACATTGGAATATCAGCAAATACAAAGCTGGCAGGAAACACTCGACGAATTTTCCGGATTGGATTATGTGCTGGATAAAATTGATCACAACAAAGCGCTGGATGTTTTAACCCTGGCATTACAACAAACGGCTTTTCATGCGCAAACACGCAGTTCACCTTTGCAAATTTTAGGTTTACTCGAAGCAGCTGGCTTACCCTTTGATGAATTATGGGTAATAGGTCTGGATGATGACACCTGGCCACCTGCAGCAAAACCCAATCCACTATTGCCAGTAAGTGTGCAACGTGAATTAAATTTGCCGCAATCCTCACCCGAACGTGAATTTTATTTTGCGCAACGTTTAACCCGGAGATTAACACAAGGCAGTGTCAATTTATTTGCCAGCAGCGTAACGATGAAAGGCGATAAACAATTATCCGCAAGCCCTTTAATCAGCCATTTTCCGTTGACCGATTTTTCAATTGATGAAATAACTGATTACGAACAGGATTTATTTTTCAGCCGCAACATGGAAACCCGCCTGGATTATTGTGGACCACGTATTGTCGATCTTGAATCTATTCGTGGCGGTTCACAAATTTTAAAAAGCCAGGCAATCTGTCCATTTCAGGCATTTGCACGTTATCGTTTACATTCCAGTGAAATTCCGTCTCCTGCTATTGGTTTAAGTGCACTGGAACGCGGTAATTTATTACACAAAGTCATGGAGATTATCTGGCGAATATTGCGCGAACAATCAAAATTACTTGCTTTGAGTGATGAAAAATTATTGGCACTCATCAATAAAGCCACAACACAAGCCCTGACGGATATTCGCCAAAAACGCGTTGCAGGCCATCGTTTTTTACAACTGGAAACACAAAGGCTGAGCACACAAGTTTTGCAATGGTTGCAACTGGAAAAACAACGCAAGCCATTCACCGTTTTATTTAATGAAGGCCGCAAAACTGTCAAGCTGGAAAAAATGCCCATTCATATTCGTTATGATCGCGTTGACGAATTGGAAAACGGTTCTTTATTTGTGCTGGATTACAAAACCGGTGAAACGTCAATTCGCGATTGGACAGGTAATCGCCCCACCGAACCCCAGGTTCCGCTCTATGCTATCGCCAACTCAAAACGGGTTGCAGGCGCTGCTTTCGGACAAATTTCTACTGACAAGATTTTATTTAATGGTATTGCAGAAGACAGTGACATAGCACCGGGATTAATCGATGCCAACGAATTACCAAAAATGGATTTACCTGGAAACTGGACCGATATTTTGCAACATTGGGAAACCGTCTTGTCACGCTTGGCTCGCGAATTTTTAGCGGGATCTGCTGCCGTTGACCCCAAACACCCTGCAACCAGTTGTCGTTATTGCGAATTACATGCGCTCTGTAGAATTCGCGAGCAGTTTGATTTTGATGCATCAAATCAATTGTTGGATGATTCAGAAGTATCCGGAGAATTATCTGATGCTGAATGAATTTGTACCCAATCAAACCGATCTACCACCGGATTTTCACGAACGCCAACGCGCGTTGGATCCAACACAATCTTTTATTTGTGAAGCACCTGCAGGTAGCGGAAAAACCGAATTATTAACACAGCGTTTTTTAACGCTGTTAAGTCGTGTTGAACGACCGGAAGAAATTCTGGCAATTACGTTTACACGAAAAGCTACGGGTGAAATGCGCGAACGTATTATAAAAGCCTTGCGGGACGCACAATTGCCAACACCCAAAGAATCGCATAAGCAAACCACCTGGAAATTGGCGCGCGCTGTAATCGAAAAGGATCAGGAATTCCAGTGGAATTTATTGGAAAACCCTTCACGTTTACGCATCCAAACCTTCGATAGCCTATGCACATCGCTCACGCGACAATTACCGATTGAATCCACTCTGGGCGCGCAACCACAAATTCAGGAAGATGCCGAAGAACTCTATCGCCGTGCTGTGCGTGCTTTATTAGCCACACTGGAAGACAACACCCCCTGGGCAAAATCCTTAAGTGAATTATTAGGTTTACTGGACAATCGTTTTGATCGTTTTGAAAATCTGATGATCCATATGCTTGCTCGCCGTGAAACCTGGTTGCCAATGTTGATTTCCAGCCAATCCACCCGGAATATCAAACAAATTCTGGAAGAGAATTTCTGCAATGTGATTGGTGAAAGAATTAATGCCGTGCGCGAAAAAATTCCCTCACATTTACATCGGGAGATTATCACTCTTGCCGCTTATGCTGCCGCCAATCTTCGCGCTGAAAATTATCGTTCGACAATATTGAATTGTTTGGATATGGATTTGGAGTTTCAACAACTTCCGGACAATCAACCCAAACACTTGTCGCGCTGGGTTGGCCTTGCAGGATTATTTGTAAGTTTTGCCGGTGAATGGCGAAAATCGGCTTCTGTCAAAATTGGTTTCCCTTTGGGTGAAACCCGCGATGAAAAACAAATATCTGCTCATCGCAAACAACAGTGGAAAAATATTATTGATGTGCTGTCTTTGCGTGAGGGAACACTCGACGCTTTTAAAAATTTGCGCAGCTTACCCAAACCCACTCTGGATGAAGAACAATGGCGAATTCTGCAAGCCTTGTTTGACATTTTGCCCGTGTTGGTAGCGCAACTCACGCTGGTTTTTCGAGCACAAAATGCCATAGATTTTACCGAACTCAGTTTAGCTGCACGCCGTGCACTGGGTGATGCCGATACACCCAGCAATTTGGCACTGCGAATGGATTACCAATTGCGTCATATTCTGGTGGATGAATTTCAGGATACATCCTTAAGCCAGGTTGAATTACTCAATAGTTTGACTCAAGGCTGGATGCCCGGTGATGGACGCACTTTGTTTTGCGTAGGCGATGCCATGCAATCCATTTATGCGTTTCGCGGTGCCAACGTTGGATTATTTTTGCATTGTCGCGAACAGGGTTTGGCGAATGTGCAATTGGAAAATATTCAACTGCAAACCAACTTCCGTTCACAAGCGGGATTAGTGGATTGGATCAATCGCGTGTTTTCATCAAGTTTTCCGCAAGAAAATAATATCACCAGCGGCGCTGTAAAATATTCACCCGCTGTTGCAATTCATCCGAAAGAAGAAGGCAAAGCGGTTTGGCTACACACCTTTGTGGATCACGACACCTATTATGATGAAGCGCGTTACATTCTCGGTATTATTCGCAAAACGAGAATGGACATGCCAAATGCCAGCATTGCGATTTTAATTCGCAGCCGTGACCATGCTTCTCATATTTTGCCTTTGTTAAAAGACAATCAAATTCGTTACCGTGCAGTGGATCTCGAACCCTTACAAAATCACGCAGTCATTCAGGATTTGTTGGCACTCACCCGTGCATTATTACATCTCGCTGATCGCACTGCATGGCTCGCCATTTTACGCGCACCCTGGTGCGGTTTGAGTTTGGCAGACCTTGAAACTATTGCGAATATTCGTGAAATTAATTCCGATGAATCAGAAAAAAAATTACCACTGCCAGTTGTGTTGGAGCAGTGTGTGTTGGCGATGGAATTTCACCCCCTCCTAACTTCCCCCTTGGCAAGGGGGAGGGACAGATCAGATATTAATTCGCCGTTGCACGCTGCAGAAGAAATAAATAATGATTCTACAAATGAAAAAAACAATTTAAATGCAGTACCAAATTCTGTAATTGGCACAATCAGTCCCCTCCCCTCGGCAACTGCTCCCGGCGTTGCTCTACCTCCTGCATCCGTGCAGTTGTTGCCAAGGGGAGGGTTAGGGTGGGGTGAAAGGGGTGAAGAACCCGATCTCTTCATCCCCCACTCCATCCAAATCGGCAACCAACAATTGTCACTACTCAGCGACGACGGCATAAAACGTTTGCAACGTGTGCTACCGATTTTACAAACTGCCAGTACACAACGTGATCGCAAAACATTACGGCAATGGATTCAAGGTTGTTGGTTATTGCTCGGTGGCCCTGCGGTTGTTGAAAACGAAACAGCACTCAGTAACGCAAATGTTTATTTTGATTTATTGGAAAAATGGGAATACGCCAGCAGCTTGCCATCATTTGAAGTATTGATGCGTGATGTTGAGAAGCTCTACGCACAACCTGACGCCAATGCTGATGACAGTTTGCAAATTATGACCATTCACAAATCAAAAGGTTTGGAATTTGATGTGGTGATAGTCCCTGCACTGGATCGTAAATCGCGCAGTGATGATTCCCCCGTGTTGTTGTGGCAACAACGATTAAATGCGCAGGGTAAATCAGAATTATTAATGGCACCTTTAACTGGCAACACAAAAGCTAAACATCCCACTTACAACCATCTACGTCAGGAAGACACCAAAAAGAGTCAATTGGAAAATTGTCGGCTTTTATATGTGGCCTGCACACGTGCACGTAAAAAATTATATTTATCAGCACAAGTGAAACGCGATACCGAAGAAACTGCAAGATACAAACACCCTATTCGCAGTTCACTGTTAAACAGCATTTGGGAATCGGCTCAATCACGTATGACGCCCGTTGAAAATAAAAAAACTGCTGAACCCGTCACACAAGAAAAACCTTTTAAACCACGCCCCTTGCATCGCTTACACAGCGATTGGCAACAACCTGTTGCACCGGAAGGAAAATTACTCGCCGATTACATTCCACAATTTGATTATCAGGAAGACGCCAATCAAATAAACTTGCAATGGCAAAGAAACACAGCACGCCACACAGGTACTGCAGTGCATCGCTATCTGCAAGCTTTTGCAGAATCCGGTTTACAACACTGGTCAGAAACTCGCATTCACCAATGCCAACGCAAAATTAAAAACCTGTTAAAAACGCTTGGCGTCAGCATCACTGAAATTGATTCAGCTTGCCAACGTACAATTACACTTTTATGTAAGGTATTAAACGACGCACAAGCAAAAAAAATTCTCGCCACAGATTATTCTTTCAGCGCCAACGAATACGCCGTCACCCTCAACACCGCATCCGGCCCATTACATTTAGTCATGGACAGAATCTATCAAGACCACTCCGGCAATCTCTGGATCATCGACTACAAAACCAGCGAACCCGCTGAAGGCCAATCACTGGAAAATTTCTACCAACAAGAAGTTGCCACTTATCAACAAAAAATGAGTTTGTATAAAATGGCGATGGAACGTTTGGGTTATCAGCAAGTGAAAATGGCGCTTTATTTTCCGGTGATTGGGGGTTGGAGGGAGATAATATAAGTTTATTCGAAGTGGCACTCGTAGGGCGGGTCAAGACCCGCGGGTGCGAAGTGAAATTTATCAAAACATGATTATTAAAAAATTCAAAATCAAAAGCGTCATAAATTAAAAAAGCATGAGGCAGGCAATATCCAAATGAAGTATGAGCCAATAGACATAAAGTGCCCAGATTGTGGGGGCTTTGCAAAATTCGAAGAACCATTTGAGTTTTTATCGAAGAACGAGCCTCGCCCTGATGAAAACAGACCAATGCATCAGTGGGGTGGCTGGACTGTGCTCGAAAGATTTCCTTCGCAAATAACTTGGCAAGCTCCGTCAGGATCAAGCCAATATCTCAGAAGTGGAGGCAATGAAGAAAATGGTGGTTATCCATTGCTTACCAATGGCCTAACTCAATGCTCTCTATGCCACTCAAATAAAAAACATAAACTAAATTGGCCAACTGATGCTTTTTGGCAATGGGAAATTCGAGGTGAGATATTGTGGGCATGGGATAAAAAACATGCACATATAATTCTCAGTTTTATCAGGGAAACCATCAGACCACCACGACGCGCATATAGCATAAAGTACATACCGTCTCATTTTCTAACTGCAAAAGTTCGTGATTTAGTCGTTCAAAAAATGGAGCATAGTCTAAACGCCTAACGCAGATGTTGGGGTCTGCACCCACAGCCTACAAAATTATTGAAAAATAATTTGAAATTTTGAAAGAGAAATAGTTATGCAGGGCGGCTCTGTGGCCACCCTTGTTGGTTGAATCAAACATCTGTTTTATCAAACACTTCTTCAACGCTTAAACCAAATACATCTGCAATGCGAAAAGCCAAGGGTAGTGATGGATCGAAGCGGCCGTTTTCGATTGCGTTGATTGAGTTGCGTGAGACGTTTACGCGTTCGGCGAGTTCGGCTTGGCTCCAGCCTTTTTCAGCGCGCAGTACATGAATGCGATTTTTCATATTAACTTTGCCTGAAATTTATGAACTTGTAAGACTGCGACGCCACCAGACAATGCCCGCAATCGCCATGCCGAGCCCTTGCAAAATTACAACCAACATAAAGCCGATCAGAATTCCCATCTGAACTGTACTGCGCTCAATCGAATCGTTTGCACCTGAACTCATGGTGATTGCCAGATCAACCAATTTGTTGGCCACTGGTGGTAACAACATAATTAAAGGAAAAATGAACCAACCTGTTTCCGTCCCTCGCGCGTAAGCAAATCGCTGACTTGCAAGCATGACTTCATCCAAGCTACGTTCATGTCGGTTTGCAAAGTAGTAGGAATAGGCCATTACAAAAATCGCGGCAATCGCTCCTACTATGAGGGGGAGCGTATCGCCCTGTTGCTTCAACCAGGGTTTCAAAAGGATCATGCCGACGACTACTATGACAACCGGAGCCGCCAGAAGAATAAAGCGAACAACAGTGTTGAGAGGTTTTGTTGCCATGAAAAATCTCCTTTAACTGAAAAAATAGGTGTCATATAGAAGAATGAAAAGCATACTTACCCATATGCAAAGTAAGCTTGTCACATTCTTTCAAAAATGACAAGTATACTTTGCACAAATAAATGCCAAAACCATAGAGAACCCACAAATGACCCAAGCCAATAACCCCTTACATGGCCTCACACTGGAAATGATTGTCACCCGACTGGTAGAGCACTATGGCTGGGAAGAATTAGCAAAACGAATCGACATCAATTGTTTCAAGAGCGATCCATCGATAAAGTCATCGCTCAAGTTTTTGCGTAAAACACAATGGGCGAGAGACAAGGTTGAGAGTTTGTATGTTTCAACGTTTTGAAAATAATTGAATTAAAAATAATATGGATATTATTGCAAGATGGTCATGTTGGGGTTTGCACCCGCAACCTACGTGACTGATAAAATATTCGAAAATTATTTTAAATTTTGAAAGAGAAATAATTTATGTAGGGGCGGCCCCCTGTGGCCGCCCTGGGCAGACACGGGGATCTGCCCTCGATTGAAAAATGCAAATTAAAAACATATATAGCTATTAATGTTTTACTATCGGGTTAATCTCAATTTTCTCAAGAATAATATTATCATCCAGTCTCCATATTTTTAGACTGTGTTTGCCTGCTGCAATATTATTGAATGTCAGAGTTTCTTTGTGCCCGTTATTGATGACCGCATCGGTCCAATTTTGTTGTTCCGGAATTTTAATTGCACCGCTTGTTGGAACCAGATGGTAATTGATGATTGAAGGTTTGTGATTGTCAATCGACACAGCCATCATATTTTCAAAGTCGTAACTGGCAGACAAATCCAACTGACCACGCTCATCCGTTTTTAATTCTGCTCCCAAAACACCATTTTGGTTTGGGCCGGATGAAACTTGTTGGTCATTCCATACATAACTCAAACGAACCGATGCACCGTAGTTTTCCCAGTAAGCGGTAAAGTTGTAGGTTTCGGGAGATACACCAATGGCTTTGGCAGGCGCACCGGCACCCTCGCCTCGTTGATGAATATGTGTGTAGTTGGCGTTAAAGCCCAAACCTTCCAGCAAGATGTCCAAAGGTTGTACCCAGGTTAACTCGGCACCTTCAATTTCAAGATTGCCCGGAGCGTTGACCTGCTGGGAAACAAGTATCGGGGCAAGATCAGGACCGCCACGAGCATTGATAGCCGCTTGTCGTGCTTCACCAATAGTGGCAAAAGGAATGGTGACATCACTGCCCACTGCGACTACCAATTGACTGAAAGGAATACTGAAAGTGTTGGATACAGTAAAACCGGTCATTTGTTTGCCAAAGAAAGTGGCCCCTATATAACCTTCATCCCCTGTGTACCATTCACCGCCAAAATCGACATTGGTTGAAAGGTATGGAGACAAACCTGGGTTACCGTAACTGGCATTTTGTGCAGAGGGATCACTGAAGTTGGTGGCAGGTAACATGGCACTCGGATTGGGGCGTGTCATGGTACGCGAAGCTGCAAAACGCAAAATCACATCATCCCTTGCATTGAACGCAATATTCATTGATGGCAACAGAAAGTTGTAATTAACCGGGTTGGCAACATAGAAACGTTGTTCGGCAACCGCCGGAGTAGAACCGGTAGCGGGTTGTGCCGGAATCACCACCGGGCCAGCAATCACCTGGTCAGTATCAATATAACGACCACCGACATTCACACGCAGATCACGCCCGGCAAGGTCTGTTTTGGTATTGAATTCGATGTAGCCCCCCTTGGTCGTTTCATCCATGCGCGCCGTTGAAGCACCAGTTGCAGAACCCCCACCTTCGGGAGCCGAATCTCTCAATTGATAATAATTGGAGTCGCGTTTGATTCGATCAAAATCAACCGTAATAAACCCTGGCCCCGGCAACAAATAAGAACTCAATTCACTTTGTGGAATGGCCGAGTTGGGATGCAAGCCGGTACAACCCAGTCTTCCCGTTGCCGGGCTATTGCCGGTGGCATCCAATCCGTTGCGACATGCAATATCTTCCCAGCGGGCGCTATTATCAAAGCCGGCAATATGGCGATTCAAATCGTCATAGGCCAAACCGAATTTGACGTTGTTGTCATCATCACCGAAGCGATAATCAGCATGAACACCATCCGTTTCTGTGTGACGTTTTTCGTTGGCAATATTCAAGCGACCACCATTCCAGCCCCAACCCAATTCAGGGTTGTTGAAATCCACAGCACCATTGGCATCAAGCACTTCAAATTTGGGGATTTCGCCGTTGGTGTAATTCACGTAGATGCCACGGCCAAGCTGGGTTGCCACCATCACAGTGGGCGCTTCGCGGAACCAATCACTTTCACTGTGGTTGGCTTGAATATCCAGCATATGTAAATCGCCGAACTCAAAATGCGCGCCGGGGTTAATGTTCTGGAAGTCTGCATCCTCTATATAAGGACGGGCTTCCTGAAAAAACTGGACGTTGGCAAAAGTGCCCGACTTCACGACGTTGTTACTGTCCAATTCCATGTCCAAAGGAATCATGCTGCCGTTACGACCCACCATAGTCATGGCCAGGCGCTCAACATCTTTTTTGTTATCAGTTGCCATCACGTCCAGGTAAAAACGCATTTCATCCGTCGGACGATATTCAAATGTCACCAAACCTGTCGTGCGTTCATCCAGCCCTGACATATAAGCCTGACGCCCCAATCGTGGCATCAGCGCTTCTGAAATCTGCGTAATGTTCAAACCGGGATTGTGACTCAGCAGCCAAGCCTGGTCGATAATTTCGCCGTCCACCAAACCGGCACCGGCATTCACAGGCACCCTGCCATAGCCAAAATTGGGGTTGGCTATATCGTCGGATGTGTCAGTCGGGGTATTGTTTGGATCCAATGTTGCCCGTTGATCCAAACCAGCCATTAGCCAATTGTTACTGCCTGAAGGGTTACAACCACCGGTTGTGGCAAAGGTTTGACCTGAACCCGGCGTGGTTCCACAAATGCGGTGCGACGTATTCAGGTTGCTGTAACCAATGGTTTCATATCCCTTGGTGATCAGTTCCTTACGGTGATGGGACAGGCCCACCAAAACACCAAAAGTATCATCCCGCCAACTGGCCGAAGCTGCCAGTTTGGGGCTATTGGTGGAATCAAGCTCAGTGAACACATTTTCCGCATTCACATTAACCTGTAAACCTGCGTCTTTATAATCAAAAGGTCGGGCTGCACGAATGTTCACAATGCCCGAAACACCTCCCTCCAATACATTGGCAGTAGGCGTTTTTTGAATATCAAAACGTGAGAAAAGTGCTGATGGAAACAGGTTGAGATCCACCTCGCGGTTCTGGTTTTGTGTATCAATAGTTCCAGAGGTTGCAACCGCGATTTGCGAACCATTTAATAAGACTTTGGTAAAGCTGGTGCCCAACCCGCGGACAGAGACGTTGACACCTTCACCGAATGGGTCGCGATTAATTTGTACACCCGGCATACGGTTAATGGCTTCGGCAATATTGTTATCGGAGAACTTGCCTATGTCTTCCGCAAAGACTGATTCTATCAAGGCATTGGATTCACGCTTTGCATTGGTAGCATTTTGAAGGCTGCCTTTATAGCCCGTAACAACCAATTCTTCCTGAACAATTGAGTCATCTGCACGGGCAATAACGGCAGCCATCACAAGACTCAACACACTTAATTTAAAAATCCGGTGGGTATGATTCATATCTATATCCTGATCTGATTATTCTTGTATTCATGTCATGGGTGACACCTTGCATTCATGTATACATGCGCCGGAAATACTAGAGAGCAACGGGAAATAGACCAATGATGTCCTGCAACAAAACTAACAAAAATTGCATAACTTCTTGCAATAAAAGGATTGGGATTGTTTTTTAATCAGAAAATAATTTTTTGTCTCCTATTTGTATTATTTTTTTACTTACAATCTGATTAGAGTTTTCATAATCAGGCCAGGTCATACATGCTGAAATTTTTCCGAAACACCACCATCCTATTATTGGTGTTGGTACTGCTCACTTTGGTTGTTGTTTATACCGGTCTGGCTAAATCCGAATTAGATGTCTCTCTTTTCCCGGGACGAGACGCTGACTTTGTTTGGCAAAGCTCAACAGAACCACGGATTCCGGTCAGCAACACAAGCTTCTCCCTGAAAAATGAAACCGGTGTAGTGGAATATGAGTTTGTTCTGGATCCACAACAACCCTCACCCTATACACATTACTCCATGTATTTCACCGGGCCGAACGGATACAAGATGCTTGACCTGACTCGATTCAACAGTATTTCATTCAAAGTGATATGCGATCCGAAAAATACTTTGTTAATGGTTCTATTCAGCTTTGACGAAAAAGTGACCGACCTGCGAAACATGCCCAGCCGTCGTTTTTCAAGAACCGCTTTTTCCTGCGACTCCAACTGGAGCACTGTCACCATCCCATTTGACGATTTGGATACGCCCCACTGGTGGTTGAACCAATACTCGGTTGATTTAAGCGATACGGGATATCAACTCAATAAAACCCTGGGATTTGCCTGGGCAAATTCATCGCAAAGCCCCTTGAACCAGCTTTCCCATGTCAGATTGACCGATGTGAAATTGTTAGGGAAAGATTATCGCTACCTTTACGCGGCAGGCGCGTTCAGTCTGTTGCTTTGGCTAGTATTTTTGATGGTGATATTTCGGCAATATTTAAAGGTTCTCACACTGCACTTACAGGATAAATTGATTCAGGATCAACAATTAATCGCCTACAAAAAGTTATCGATTGAACCACAACGGGATAAAACCAAAATCGCCCTGTTGCATTTTATCGCCACCGAATACGCCAACCCGGAATTAAGTTTGGAATCAACTGCAGCCGCATTAGGTAGCAATCGATCCAAAATTAATGAAATTCTAAAAGATGAACTTGGCCTTACATTCACTGCTTATCTGAATAAACTGCGACTGACAGAAGCTGCTCGTTTACTCTCGGAAATTGAAGAGGCTAACGTGTCTGAAATAGCCTATTCCGTCGGCTACAACAACATTTCCTATTTCAATAAATTGTTCAAAAACGAATATCACTGCACACCCAAAACATTTAAATCTCTCTACAAAAAAAATCAGGGCGAATCATTTTAAATTTTCAGCCATAGACCCGGGATCACACCACCTATAGAATCGGCTCTCTATGAATAACCTAAGGAACTGATGCCCATGCTTCACTCTTCAACATTATCCGTTGTTATGTCTATTGCCATATTGATCACCGCCTGCTCAGCTTGCGCATCACCAACCCAAACACAACCAGAACAAATAACACCTGTTGTTTTGGATTCCAGCCAAATATTCACGATTTTTTCACAAACCAACAAACAGAATTACCGCATTCAGGCACGCTTGCCTGGTAGCTACCAAAATAATCCATCCAAACAATATCCCGTCATTATTAAAGTCGATGGGCAATGGGATTTTCCATTAGCGGCCAGTGTTTTCAACAATATTTATTTCGATGGTCAAATGCCGGAAACCATAATCATTGGTATTGATTGGGCCGATGTAAAAGGAAATATACATGCCACTCGCGCCCGCGATTTATTACCTGCACCCCTGGGCAGTTTCGCCGGTAGTGGTCAGGCAAAAAAGTTTGTCGATGTACTCGCCAAAGAAATTATTCCTGAACTCAACAATCGCTTTCGTTTAAATGGACAAGAATTTTTATTGGGTGGCTCATGGGGCGCAACTTTTGTCACCTTCGCATTATTGGAACAACCGAATATATTCGACGGTGCAATTGCAATCGCAGGTGATTACACCACAGCAAGCGATGTGTTCGACAAACAGATCAAATCTTTGTCCGGTTCAAACGCATTGGCGGGAAAACGTTTATACATTGGCATAGGCGATGGTGATGCTGTAGCACCTGCTGTGCTTGCATATGCTGAAAAACTTAAACAAGCCAAATTAACCGGATTCCAATTAAAGTTGGATCATCTTGCAGGATACGGACATTCCGGCATGAACGTACCGGGATATGCAGCGGGATATCAGCATATTTTTGAAAGACCGCAATTATCACTCACAACAGAAAAATTAAAGCAGTTTGTTGGAAAATATAAATCTGTTGGTGAAAATCCGGATGAACTGGTTATTCAAGCACACCCACAAGGTTTGACCATAGCAACCGATGAAGAGAAAATTTCTTTACTGGCAAAATCAGAAAACTCTTTTTACCATCCAGGCAGATTTTTAAATGTCACCTTCGAAGGAACCCGGGCAAAAGTGGAAACATTTTTTGGGGAAACCATCTATCAACGAGTCGATGTAAAAAGCAAAAAATAAAACATCATCGATAATTTAGTGGTGGGCAACTTGCCCACCCTACAATACCCACAGTCTGAGTGCATTTAAACACTTAATTAAAACTCCAGGAGATATTCGATAACAGACAACATTTATCACATTTAAAATGAAAAAAATCATTTATCGGGCTATCCAGTAACCAATCACCACTACAGCAAGGGCAAAGTCTTTTTTTCTCTTGACTCAAACTTCTACCTCCAGATCTGTAGAGATAATAATAAAATGGTTTGCCGACTGTTTCAGATAGCTGTTGACAAATATTTATTCCGCTTTGACTCAATTCACTAGAAAGATTGGACATCTGACGAACAGTCGTTTTTTCTAAAACCGTACAATTCATTTGCAATGAATCACAAGATTGGTAATTTGTTTCCCATCTTAGGATTTCGTTGTATTCGCCACTTTCCATAACAGGAAGTTTATACAATGGTATTGAATAAAAACAATCCATACATAATACAGGCGATCCAATTCGAACAAAATTAGTAAATAGAACAAAGCCTGAGGGATTTTTACAATCACAACAAGACTCACCTTCGATGCTTTTTAAAACATCAGTAACACTAACGGCAATACCGGCAGTGTTTAATTTTTTAATATCTTCTTTGACATATTGATTAAAATATTGCTCGTTTAAAGATGTATACTCTGGCGTCATCACTGTAGCTGCACAATAGCTACCCTCATAAGATATTGGCCACTCCCTACCATAAATTTGACCATTCATTCTTAAGGCTGCCAAATATTCATATATCAGATCTCGGATGTTTTCCGATTTATCTTCAAATGAAAATTCAATTTTCTGTATGAACATGAAAATACTTACCCAACAAATTACGGAAATTTTACTTCATAAAAATCATGATAAACCCGATTTACTTCAGGGTGCCAATCACCACCTTCTACTTCTATATTTTCAATACCCATCTTTTTTAGTGATTCAATATCATAATAAAATCCTTTGTATTTTTGCGAGAAGCAAATATTTCTATAAATTCCTTTTTGCCCATAAGTTGGCAAATCATTATTAACTTTCATACTTGAAAAATATTCTTTTTCAAGATTCACTAACTGGAAAAACCATACAATTCTCGAATCAGGCAACCGCATATTCAAAGCATCCAAAATATAATCTGGAGGCGGCTTATCATCATTATAGATAGACACCCCAATAGTCTTGGTTGTTTGCCCCACAGTGGTATATAGAGCAGCTTCTAATAATCCCTCCTGCTGATACCCGCCATGAAATCCTAAAATAGCGTTTTGTTGAATAATTTTTTTATTGCCTGCTACAAAAATATAATTCGCGCAAGCCGATAAACACATGCCTACAACTCTAACATTAAACCCTCTTGATTTAATGAGCTTACCTATAGCGATAGCAGTAAGCATACTTCCACCCTCACTGCTAAGAACAACCTCATTGATCTCAGGGTGTTTTTCAATGACCTCCTTGAGGAGCAAATAGGATTCATGAGTGATCGATCCGCTTAATGTAATAAACCCTCGCGAAGTATCGGCATATATCATCATTGAACTTAAAAATAAATAACAGGCAAGAATGTAAGTCAGTGGATTGCTGAAGGGCATACGGTATTTCCATATTAAAAATTATTTGTATAAACCAATGGTGCCTGATTCAGTAGCATTAGTGCAATTAAATTATTGAATTTGGACAGACGTAGAGTCTGCCCCGGAAGTATTGAGTTAATTCTTAGAAAGACATTTCAAGGTAGTCGCTGCTGCCGATGTTCTATTCTCCACGCCTAACTTCCGAAAAATTTGTTCCAGGTGTTTATTGACGGTTCTTGGACTCATATCGAGAATTTGCGCAATTTCGCGATTGGTTTTGCCTTTGGCTATCCACAATAGTACATCTGCCTCGCGGCCTGTTACGGCAAACTGCTGCTTGAGGATTTGCATGTCTTCTTCAACTTGATGTGCTGAACTTAATCGCAATAAATATTCTGTGCCTTGCAAATTCACTATTTCCACACACAAGGGAATTTTCAAACTGGAGATGGTTAATTGCCGACCGGATTCCGGTTTATGGCTTAACCAGTCGCGTAATTGTTGCGTGATTTTTTCTTGTAATCTGGTGCTGTCCAATGTCGCTTCTGCTTTTGCCAGTAACGAATAAGCTTGAGGAGTTGCCCAACGTAATTGGCCGGTTGAATCCAGAGTTAACAAATAATGGCCTGCTGTATCCAAAGCTGCGCGTGCAGTTTGTGTCATATGGGCATTGGCAAGATGGACACGCATACGCGCCAATAATTCATCGATTTTAATCGGCTTGGTGACATAATCCACACCACCTGCACCCAAACCTTTTACGATATGTTCGGAATCACTCAAACCCGTCATAAAAATAATCGGTACATCCGCAAGTTGTGGATTTTGTTTCAAACGCTTACAGGTTTCGAAACCATCCATATTCGGCATTATGGCATCCAGCAAAATAATATCAGGACGCATATTTTGGGTAATGGTCAAAGCTTGTGCGCCCTCAAGTGCAACCAATACCGTAAATTTTTCATGCTCCAGTACATCATTCAACATATGAATAGTATCGATGGAGTCATCCACTACCAATACAACATTATTACTGCTCATCATTTACTATCTCCAGCTCTACGGCTTGTCTGTAATTGCACTGTAGTCATCAATTTCACTGAGTATGGCTTCAAATTGAAAGTTATTTGCACACTTGATTATCTTTTCAAAAAAAACATTTTGTGCATCGTCATAAATAGCCGTGTTTTTTAATTGCTCTATTTTGTTAACCAAACCTTTTTTATGGCCTATTGCGGCAAGCCGCGATATTTCATCCAAATCCTTGCCAGTAATCTCACCTTTTTTATCGGTAGCAATTATTTTTGTTGCTACAGATTCCGATTTTGATAATTCCGGGGCAGGTAAATTTTCATAAGTCCAGGTTAAATTTAATAATCGCCCCAGGTGATCCAATAGTAATTGCAACCTTACGGGTTTGATCAGATAGGCTTGATGCAAAGGAGGCGTTTCAGTTGCTGAAGGCTCCAGTGAATTACGACCTTCGCTGGCATCTGCGGATACCATCATCACAGGTTGAAAATATCCTGCTTCACGTAATTGTTTTACCAGCTCCCACCCATTCATTTCAGGCATTGATACATCCAGTATAAATAAATCAATGGCCAATCCCTTTTCATTTTCGGCTGCTAATTGCAGCAAAACCCGTTGCGGGTTTTCAATATCAATAACATCAAATCCCATGGGTAACAGCATGGCCTTCATAAGCTGCCTGTGTGATGCATCATCATCAACCAGCATCAAACGTTTTGTCGATTCCTGATACCCCAATATAGATTGTTGTACCAGGGTTATGGATTGATTTTGTGTTTGTGTAATGGCCGATAACATCAAACTGATTTTAAATTGACTGCCTTGATCAAGCCGACTATTAACACTGATTTCACCGCCCATTATCTCTGTCAGTAATCGTGTAATGGTTAATCCCAAACCGGTACCCGTAGTGTTAGAACCAGGTCTACTGACTCGTTCAAAAGGTCTGAAAATCCTTTCCAAATTTTCCGGTGCTATACCTTCGCCTGTGTCACTCACCACAAATTCAGCCACCTGATTGCGATAACGAACACTGAAAGTCACATTACCTTTGCTGGTATATTTAATAGCATTGGATAAAAGATTAATTAATATTTGCCGCAAACGTTTTTCATCCGTTCGCACAAATTCCGGTAAAAAATCTTTGCATTCGTAAATAAACATCAACCCTTTTGCTTCAGCTTGCAAACGAAACATATTCACCAGTTGTTCCAATAATAATGCAATGCGAACTTGATCTTGATGCAAATCCAAACGCCCCACTTCAATTTTGGAAATATCCAGCAAACCTTCAATCAAGTCAGCCAAATGCTCACCACTGTGACGAATAACACTCAAGGCTTCACGTCTGTGCACAGGAATATCAGGATCTTTTTCCAGCAGTTGTGCATAGCCTAAAATTGCATTAAGTGGTGAACGCAATTCATGGCTAATGCCGGTGAGATATCGACTCTTGGCTTGATTGGCCGACTCCGCCTCCTCTTTGGCTTTTTGCAAAGCTTGATCTGTGCGGTCATGTGCTTCAATTTCTTCCATCAACAAACGGGTTTGCCTTTGTGATTCTTCCTGAGCTACCAATCGGCTTTCATGTGCCAACACAAACAACCAGCTGACAATACCGGTCACTATTACCAGTAGGAAAAATACTTTCCACAAAGTCGCCTCAAGCAAAGCCGCTGTTTCGGCAGCATCGATTGGTGTTTGAAAATAAATCAACGACAATAAAATGGCTGACAACCCATTAATTAAAATCACCAACATTAAAAAATGCCCTAACCGGGAATTGAGACTGGTGGTAATGGATTGCGGTAAAAAATAAGTAAAAAATGTCGATAATTGTTCGCGATAATTTGCACCGGGTTTACAGTAATCCTGACAACGTGCATCCAATGAACAACAGAGCGAACAAATATGGCCCGCATAAGCCGGGCAATAGGTCATGTCTTCCACTTCAAATTTATGTTCGCAAATACAACAAGAGATCGTTGGCTGATGAATTTCCGTTTCCAATTGTAAATTCACCGTAGGTCGCGCCAGATAATAACGACCTTTTGTAAAATAAGCGATCAAAGGTGCAGTAATTAAAGCAGCTGCCAAGGCAATAAAATGCGATAAAGCCTGTGCAATTTCACCCGATATTCCCGCATGACAAAGAATGCCGATTAACGATGCCAATAACATGGAGCCAAAACCAACCGGATTAATATCGTAAAGATGTGCGCGTTTAAATTCGATATGTTTTGGACTTAATCCCAAAGGTTTGTTGATCACCAAATCTGCAACCAATGAACCCAACCAGGCCACCGCAACAATGCCATAAAATCCCAAGGTCTGTTCCAATGCGCGATAAACACCTAATTCCATTAACAACAACGCAATTGCCACATTGAATACCAACCAGACTACGCGCCCGGGATGGCTGTGAGTTAATCGCGAAAAAAAATTCGACCAGGCAATTGAACCCGCATAAGCGTTGGTTACATTAATTTTCAGTTGACTGAGAATCACAAAAATTCCGGCGACTGACAAAGCGGCTTCCGGTGAGTTGGCAATATAACTAAACGCAATCATATACATGCGAGTGGGGTCAGCCGCTTCCGTTTCAGCAACACCATGATTTAATGCCAACACCGCCAAAAAAGATCCCGCCAAAATTTTAATTGCACCAATCACTATCCAACCCGGCCCACCGGCAATTAATGCTGCCCACCAGCGCCAGCGTTGATTGGGTTTTGCTTCAGGCATAAAACGTAAAAAATCAACTTGTTCACCAATTTGTGCGATCAATGAAAAAATAACTGCCGATGCTGCACCAAATAATAAAATATTGTATCCGGATTGCTGATTGGATTCATTATCACCCGTATTAATTTTGCCAGCATATTCCGTCCAATTTTCAACTGCGCTGGCATCCGCATAAATAATAAAAACGAATGGCAATAATTGCAGAATTATCCAGAGTGGTTGAGTCCATAGCTGAAAACGTGTGATAAAGGTGATGCCATAAACCACCATCGGAATTATCACTAACGAACTGATTAAATATCCCAACGCCAATGGAATTCCAAATAATAAATCCAGAGCCATGGCCATAATTGCTGCTTCCAATGCAAAAAAAATAAACGTGAATGATGCGTAGATCAACGAAGTGATAGTTGAACCTATGTAACCAAAACCGGCACCGCGTGTGAGCAAGTCAATATCCACACCGTATTTGGCCGCGTAATAGCTTATGGGGATGGCTGTTAAAAAAATAATTAAACTGACCGCAATAATTGCAGTTAATGCATTATCGAAACCGTAATGAATGGTGATAGCACCACCAATCGCTTCCAAAGCTAAAAATGATATAGCGCCCAATGCAGTAGCTGCCACACGCGCTGATGTCCAACGACGAGCACTTTTTGCGGTAAAGCGCAGGGCGTAATCTTCCAGGGTTTGATTGGCAACCCATTGGTTATAATTTCGGCGCACGCGAAAAATATGTTGTTTAGCGGTCATAGGCGTTACAAGTTGATCATAGAAAAATTTCGCTTGTGAGTGCCTTCTCGCTTTAAATCAGTGCACGCAATTTAAAAATGATCTTATGTAGGGCGCGTCGCGA
>CAMLML010000054.1 GCA_946481095.1 uncultured Cellvibrio sp. | reverse complement strand
GTAGAGATAGGCGTAGATTTTGCGCAAACGCTGTTTCATTGTAAAATATCTTTTTTAAGCATATTGGACCAAGTGAAAAAACAAGGATTTGATCAACGTTTCATTCGTATGTGGGAGTATTATCTTTGCTACTGTGAGGGTGGCTTTCGTGAAAGGGTTATAGGCACGGCACAGATTCTGATGGCAAAACCGGAATATCGACATAAAAAATGGCATTAAATCCCCGTTACTTTTTTTGGATTAATATCGCACTGTTTCAGCTGGGCTGGTTTGCTGCCATTTCAGGTGGAAACCTTATTGCGATTTTATTTATTCTGCCAGCCTTGTGCTGGCATTTTTTTTATAGCACTTGTCGAAAAGATGATCTTATTGCGATGCTGATCAGTGCAATCCTGGGAATTGGACATGATAGTATTTTATTAAACTTTAATTTGTTGGTAATCCCCCAACATTCTGTATTTCCACCTGTCTGGTTAATTCTGCTTTGGGCGTTATTGGGTATTACCCTGAATCATTCCTTGCGTTGGATTTATGAACGCCCATTAATTTCTGCTGTCTCAGGTGCAATTGCGGCACCTTTAAGTTATTTGGCTGGAGTTAAGCTTTCTGATGCAGAATGGGCTGGTTCATTGCCGCAGATCATTTTTATAATAGCGACCATGTGGTTTTTTTTATTGCCCCTACACAGGTTTGTATTTTTGAGGTTGAAGCGTTATGTCTAACATCGGATCTTGTTTTAACAAATTAAGAATTTTCTGTTGGTTGATTTTTTTGTCAATACTCAATTGCAGTCAGCTTATAGCGCAGGATACCCAATATGTCACTACGGGTACTGCGTACAGTTTGGATAGCAATCAGGTGATATATCGCGAAGCTTATACTGCCATTAATGACACAGGTGAAGTTCAGGTAGATTATCTGGATCCCCAAGGGAAAAAATTTGCAACCAAAACTTTGGTATTTCAAGGTGAGCCTTACCAGCCCACTTTTGTAATGCAGGATTTTCGTGATAATGAAACTATTTCAGTTCAATTTGAAAAAGCCCGTCTGGTAATGCGCCATAAAGATAACAATGGCCCTCGTCAAAAAATTATTCTTGAACATGCCGGGATGGTAATTGATGCCGGATTTGATTCATATATTCAATTGAAGTGGGACGATCTCTTAAAAGGTAAAATTTTAAAATTTGAATTTGCGTTACCCACAAAATTAAGCAGCCTGACGTTAGAAGTAGAAAAAATTGAGCCCTCCTGGTCTCCTGTTTATAACAAAGAATATGGCGATTCCTGGATTTATTTTCGGTTACAGCCCGCCAAAAAATGGATTTCTGTTTTTGCTGATCCGATCCATCTTGCTTATGACCCCAACGGGAAATACCTGATGCGTTTTTACGGGCGCTCCAATCTGGATGATGCTAGCGGTATTCCCCAGGATGTGCGGATTGAGTATGAGTATTTTTGAAGTGGATTTATTTAATCCACTTGTTTTCGCGGTTTTGTGCTTCAATCCAATCGATTAGAATTTTCCAATCGGCGTTGTCATTGGTATGGGTTTGTTGGGTGTAGTTGATGATGCCTTTGCCTTCTGCGTAGGCTTTTACATAATTTTGTGTATCGCGAAGTTTGGCGGGGTAGGGGATGCGCAGGCTTTCCAAAAATCGTTGCAAGCTTGCCCAGGAATTGGTTTGTTGTTTAATACGATTGGCAATTACACCTATAGGACGACGTTTGCGACGCATATTTTGTGTGAGTAGCAAATCACCGATAAATCGCGCGCTGGCACGTATGTCCATTTCTGATGACATTACCGGTATCAAAATCAAATCATGGTTGCTGACTATGTCATCCAGTGCCAATCCGGTTAGTCCGGGTGGAGCATCAGTGATTAACCACTTGGTGGACTTGGGCGCACGCAGTTGGAAGCTCATAGTGGTACGCAAGGTTGAATCAATTTTAAATCCATAAATTTCGGGTAAATCAGGTGAACGCTGCCTGACCCAATATTCCGATGAGCCTTGTGGATCAGCATCCATTAAAGCAGTGGTATCTCCCCTTTGAGCAAACCATGAAGCGAGGTTGGTACTGACGGTGGTTTTGCCCGATCCTCCCTTTCCATTAATCACCAATATCCGGCAAGCATTCAACGCCTGAACGGAAATCAGCGGTTCGCTATGACGTTTGGATCTGGGAATATCCATAGGGAATTATCGTGGTTAACTCGTAAAGCACAGAGTATAGCAAAAGATAAAAATGCGACATTTTTTTATTCTTCGAAAAAAGCAATAATAGCGATTTCGATAATATTTATTTTAATTTGAATCAAAAAAACCATCCGGTGTTTTGCCTTCAAGAGCGTAAGCAAAGGCAATGATATAAGCAACGGCGGTATAAAGGTTTTCGGGGATTTCCTGATCGAGTTCAAGGGTTACCAACAAATCAACCAGCGCTTTATTGTCACACAAGGGAATCTGATGGGCCTGGGCAATAGCAATAATTTCATCAGCAATCACGCCGCTACCTTTCGCGGTGATTTGCGGCGCTTGTTTGCCATCATAAAAGAGGGCGACGGCTTTGCTGATATCAGGTTTTTCGGTCATGCCTCAAGAGTCATGTGGTTATTGTGAATAACGCGATAAAAAATCACCGAATTTATGTATGGCTTTTTTCAAGTCATCCTCACGCGGTAAAAACACTACACGAAAGTGATCCCGATCCGGCCAGTTAAATGCAGTGCCCTGAACTATCAATACTTTTTCCTGAATTAAAAAATCCAGCACCATTTGTTGATCGTCTTTAATTGGATATTTTGTCAAATCAATTTTTGGAAACAAATACAAAGCGCCTTTGGGTTTGACACAAGACAAACCGGGTATCGATTCCAGTGCCTTCATAGCGGCATCGCGTTGATCGCGCAAACGCCCGCCTGGAACAATCAATTCGTTGATACTTTGGTAACCACCCAGCGCAGTTTGTACTGCATACATAGCCGGGACGTTGGCACACAAACGCATGGAAGCGAGCATTTCCAAACCTTCAATATAATTGCGGGCACGATGTTTTGCCCCGCTGATTACCATCCAGCCGGAACGGAAACCTGCAAGACGATAAGCTTTGGATAAACCATTAAAACTCACACATAAAACATCCTGTGCCAATCGCCCCATAGGATGAAACTCGGCATCGTCATATAAAATTTTGCTGTAAATTTCATCTGCAAAAATAATCAAATTATGATCACGAGCCAATTGCACCAATGCTTCCAAAACATCTTTACTGTAAACAGAACCGGTTGGATTATTGGGATTAATCACCACTATGCCGCGCGTTTTGTCGGTGATTTTGCTTTTGATATCGGCCAGATCGGGAAACCAGTCAGATTGTTCATCGCACAAATAATGGCGAGCTTTACCACCAGCCAAATTTACTGCAGCTGTCCACAGAGGATAATCAGGTGCAGGTACCAGAATTTCATCGCCATTATTTAGCAAGGCTTGCATGGCCATTACAATTAACTCGCTGGCACCATTGCCCAGAAAAATATCTTCCAATTCAACATTCGGGATCTCAAGTTGTTGGCACTCATGCATGATGGCTTTGCGCGCAGCAAACAAGCCTTTTGATGCGGTGTAACCTTCAGCATTCGGAAGGTTGCGTATGACATCCTGAATAATTTCATCCGGTGCGGCGAAACCAAAAGGGGCAGGGTTGCCAATATTTAATTTCAATATGCGGTGGCCTTCTTCTTCAAGGCGATAAGCGTGTTCCAGCACCGGGCCACGTATGTCATAACAAACTCCATTGAGTTTGTCGGATTTCTTAATCAGGTTCATTACAGTAAACTGCCTTAACTATGAAAAGCGATGATCGGAAAGGCTCGAATAATCGAACCTAAATGGTTGATCTGTCAAGAAAAATATAGGGTAGGTTGCTATGGTTGACAAGCTGCAAATTGATGAAAGCGTCTGGAAAGAAAAACTCAGCCCGGAGGAATACCGTATCTGTCGTGAAAAGGGAACTGAACGTCCTTTCACGGGAGCTTATTGGCAGGAATTTCGTCAGGGTCAATATCAATGCAAATGTTGCGGTGAACCTTTGTTTTTGTCCGATACAAAATTTGATGCCGGTTGCGGCTGGCCGAGCTTCTTTATCCCGATTAATAAAACAGCGATCAAAGAAAATCTGGACAGATCACATGGCATGATTCGAACTGAAGTAGTGTGCCGCAAATGTGATTGTCATTTGGGGCATGTATTTACTGATGGTCCGGCACCAACAGGTTTACGTTATTGCATTAATTCAGCTTCGATTTTATTTGTGCCTGAGTAAATGTTTTAGGCAATTAATTTTTTTGATCTAAAGCATCAACTGCGGCAAGGTCACATTCACAGTTAATCCTCTTTCCGGATTATTCGCGGCGGAAATCTTGCCTCCATGGAGCAACACACTGCGATGCGCAATCGCAAGGCCCAAACCATAACCACCCGTTTCCCGTGCACGGGCTTCATCTGTTCGGAAAAACGGTTTAAAAATATTTTCGAGGTGTGTGATATCAACACCAGGCCCCTGATCTGTAATGCTCACTGAAAATTGATTATCTATTTGCAACAATTCGATTTGAATTTTGGTGTTGTCGCCAGTGTAAGCCAATGCATTGCGCAGAATGTTTTCAAAAACACCAAGCAACATATTGCCGTGAGTGGCCACCAATGCTTCTTCCAGATTGCAGTTAAATTCGATACTGACATTTTTTTCACTGGCTTCAATCGAATAGTTTTCAATTAAGGTAGAAGCTAAACTGACCAGATCTGTAACATCATCCAGTTCGAATTTTTGCCCTTGTACTGGCAAACTTAAAATATCGGTAATGATATTATTCAAATAGTCAGCATTTTGTTTAATGCGTGCAAGCTCGGTATCCACCAAACCATTACTGCGTTTTTGTGCAAGTTCGACCGCAAATTGCAAACGCGCAAGTGGTGTACGTAATTCATGAGAGACATCTTTTATCAATCGTTTTTGTTCTTGCATCGCCTGATCCAGCCGCTCGGTCATGTGGTCAAAATCACGACCCAGTGCTGCAATTTCATCTTTCCTCCCGGCGAAGTGTTCGCCGATGCGCACACTTAAATCTCCCTGTGCAATTTGTTGGGTAGCCCGCTGAAGAGTGTTGATACTGTAAGTGAAATAACGAGCAAGAAAAAAGCAGGCGCTGCCACTGACTAAAATAGAAACCAGAAGTAATGGCCATATGTTATCAATAAATAATTCCCAGATAATATCGCGATCAGGGCCGTCTTCATTGCCGGAAGAAATGGTAATTACCCGAATGGAATTGCCATCAATCAACGTGATATAACGGCCATATATTTTACGATTTCTATCCTGAATTTTGCCAAAAGGCTGTTCGCTGGTCAGTTCAGGAGCCAATACCATTACGCCGGGTGGTAATGGACGCTGCAGAAGATCTTCATTATTTTTATCAATCACAAAAATAAAACGGGTAGACCATCGCGGCATATTACGCAGATCTTCCGTAAACTCTACAGTGCTGCGATTTAATGCATTGCCAACAATTTGAAACAATAAGCGCTTGGCGGGTTCTTCGTTAGGACTGTGCGGATTTTTACCTTCAGGGGTGATATCAAACCAGTGAACTACTATGTTGGTACCTACTATAATGACTGCAGTAATCAGCCAAAATGTAAAAAATATTTTGAGTGATAACCGCGTCATTGAAAACATAAATTATTCTGCGTCAGCCAGCGTTAGCATATAACCTGCACCACGTACATTGATAATCAATTCACGTTGGCATCCCGCTTGGGAAATTTTTTTACGAATATTGCTGACATGCACATCGATACTTCTATCGTAAGGTGTCAGTTTTCGATTCAACGCCTGTTCTGTCATTTCATCTTTACTGATGACCTGACCTGCGCGTCTGACCAAAATTTCCAACACACTGAATTCAGTGCCGGTTAAATTCACATCCTGCCCATCCCATGATGCCGAGCGTGTCCCCAGATGCAATATGATTTTTCCAGAAGCGAGTTTTTCAGGTGAGTTATTGTTTTGCAGTTGTGCGGTGCGACGTAACAATGCACGTATGCGGGCAACCAATTCACGCGGATCACAGGGTTTTGCCAGATAATCATCAGCCCCAATTTCCAATCCAATTACACGATCAACAGTGTCACCTTTTGCGGTCAACATAATCACCGGTGTTTGATCGCTGACGCGCAGGGTTTTCAGTACATCAAATCCACTGCGTTGGGGCAGCATCACATCCAGAATAATCAAATCGAAATGTTGTTTTCCGGTGATGTCCAATGCCGCTTGGCCATCGTGTACCTGGGTATATTGAAATCCTTCTGCTGCGAGGTATTCCCCAAGCAGATTACAAAGCTCAATGTCATCATCGATTAACAGCAAATTCGGGTTGTTTTTCATAGCAAATCCAGTCCGGGAATGAAAAGGTGACAAAGTTTGCATGACTCATTCTGGTGAGTCATGCAGCTTGTATTATAGTTAACCATTCTTAACAGTGATCAAATCTTTAACCCAACTTCTCTGATGCTTGCAAGCCAGTGGCTTTGTTGGGAAAATCCGCGCCCTGTTTTTCAGTCTTTGAGGTGTGTGTGGCCCATATAGGTCTTTTTTTTGGAAGTGATGAAGGTAATACCGAGCGAATTGCCTACCGGATTCAACAACGTTTTGGTGCTGAAAATCTTGATGTGCAGGATATAGCAGATGTAACCCAACTGGATTTTGCAAAATACGACAAGATTATTCTGGGAATTCCGACTTGGGATTTTGGCCAGATACAGTCGGATTGGGAAGAATTTTGGGATGATATTTCTGCTGTTGATTTCACGGGCAAACAGGTTGCACTTTATGGCCTTGGTGATCAGTTTGGTTATGGTGATTACTTTCTGGATGCCATGGGCATGTTGCACGATGTGATCATTCAAAATGGCGCTGAAATTGTGGGACATTGGCCAACAGCAGGGTACGAGTTTGAAGCATCCAAAGCAGAAATTCCCGGTGCAGGTTTATTTGTGGGTCTGGCTCTCGATGAAGATCAACAGGAAAACTTGACTTGTGAAAGATTGAATCGCTGGTGTGTGCAAATTCAGGAAGAGTTTGCGCTGGATTTCCCAATTCAGCCACTCGATGACTGATCTGTTATTTATATAGCAATAAACTGGCTGCACAGCAGCCAGTTTATTGCAAAGATTACACGCCAGCCTGTTTTGCTGCTACATCCCCGATTACAGGAAGTTTAAACAAAACATTTTGATAGGCTTTAACCATCAAGAAAATCCAGAGCCCCAAAATAGCGAGACTAATCAAGGGGTGAACGATTGCCAGAAAGGGAATAATACTGTAAATAACACCCAGTACGATATTGAGCACAACTATCGCAATAGAAAAAAATAACGATTGAAACGCATGAAATCTGACAAATTTATTTTCTTTTTCAATCACAATAAAAATCAATGCTGTAATAAATCCAAGCACATAACTAAGCAGGCCTGCTACATTTGGCTCCAATCCTGAAGAAGAATTATTGGACATTTTTTAACTCCCCTGAATTTGTGTAAATAACGGATTTAAGAAATACCCTGAGCTTTCGGGTACCGCATCATAACAATGAAATTCCATTTTTTGGAATGATTAATCAAAGCCGCGTCACATTATTCAATTCTGATCGAAACACATTTTGGCGGTAGCGCTGGAACCGGCCAATAAATACCAGGCTTCCTGCATAATCGCGCCTCGTTCTACACAAATATAAAAAGCGTCTTGTCCTGCACCTATGTCAGCAATTTTGGCTGCAGCTTCACTGCCCGGATTCCAGACAACTACACTGGGGCAATTCTCATGGGTAATATTGATGAGGTGCCCATTGCCTGGATCAATACTGACAGGTTCACTGATGTCAGGAAATACACGATCAACTGCAGTCGTAAATGTCAGATCACCTTGTTGGTTTTTTTCAACAAGACCTTCGAGATTATCTTTGTATTTTTTATTGTCCAATCCCAGCACTTTTGTTTTGTTCAAATTGGCGACCCGATAATAATTGTGCATCGCCCAGCTAAAATGAAATGCTTCGGAATCGGTATTGTTTACGGTTAACTCCATACTGGCGGAGTGGCCTAAAATCAAACGTAATTCAGCGGAAAAATCATAGGGAAAAGCATCGTTGGCTTCGCTGACGAATAAAAATTCCAACTCAACTGATCCATCGTTCATTAAATGTGTTTCACCCAATTGCCAGAGTTGGTTGCGTGCGAAACCGTGCTTGGGTTTTTGTGGATCTTTCGGATGAGGACCAAACCATGGCATACACAAAGGAACTCCGCCCCGCAAAGCAACTCCTGGCGTAAAATCACAATTTGGACTTACCCATAACAGTGATTCCCCGCCTTTGGGTGCAAACTCCAACAAATGTGCACCTTGCAGTGAAATAACAGCGCTGCATAATTCGGTATCTACCCGCAATAGTGGCAAACCTGTTCCCGGCGAATCGGGATAGTGTGTTTTGCTATTTGTCAGGGTTAAAAATGGATAGGGTTTGATTAAATCTTCAAGAGCTTGTTTGTCTGAAGTTTCCAAAGAGGGCTTGTACATAATAATTCCAGTTTGCAATGACTGGCGGATTCTAAAGCATGGATTTATATGATTAAAGCGTTAGTCAAACTTTTCCTGTTGATTTGAATTGAAATCCGGCTGCTCTTTTAGCAAATGGATATGGCAACAAATGGATATAGCCCCCAAAACCTTTTATCATGCGCCCCCCTTTTATAAGTGGTTTCCTTGAGGATGCTTTGTGACTAAAACGCAATATGTAATTGGACAGCGCTGGATCAGTGAATCTGAAGCCGATTTGGGATTGGGAATTGTTCTGGATATGGCAAATCGTCGTTTAACCTTGAGCTTTCCAGCTGCAGGGGAGCGCAGAACCTATGCCATGGATAATGCACCCGTAAGCCGTGTGAAATATGAAGTAGGCGATCAGGTCAGACATCAAAACGGAACCAAAGTAAAGCTGACCAAAGTTGTAGAGCAAACGGGCTGCCTGGTTTACACGGGATTCACCAAAGACAATCAGGAGTTGGTATTTCCAGAGTTTGAGCTGGATAGTTTTGTTCAATTCAGCACCCCTCGTGATCGTTTATTTGCGGGGCAAATCGATAAACACGAACATTTTTATTTGCGTTATCTTACGTTGTCATTACAAAACCAACATCGCCAATCGGCGATTGCAGGTTTGGCGGGTCCGCGTGTGCAATTGCTTCCCCATCAACTTTATATTGCCAATCAGGTTGCACAACGTTATGCGCCCAGAGTGTTGCTGGCAGACGAAGTTGGATTGGGTAAAACGATTGAAGCTGGTTTGATTTTGCATCAACAAATTATGAGTGGAAGAGTTGAGCGCGCGTTGATTGTGTTGCCTGCCAGTTTGCAACATCAATGGTTGGTAGAAATGCTGCGCCGTTTTAATTTGGCGTTTACCTTATTGGATGAAGCGCGTTGTAATGCATTATGCGGACTTGACAGTGTTGAGGAATCAGTCGATTACGTTGATGATTTTGTTGACGACGAAATTGAAAAGAAGTCCAATAACATTAACCCCTTTGAAACTGCACAACTGATTATCTGTTCACTGGATTTTTTAACCAAAAATAATTTCCGTTATCAACAAGCGCTTGAAACGAATTGGGATTTATTGCTGGTTGATGAAGCGCATCATCTCACCTGGACAACTGACAAACAGGGTGAGGCAAAAGCCAGTAAAGCTTATAGCTGCGTTGAAGGTTTGGCAAAAAAATCCAAAGGATTATTATTGCTTACAGCAACCCCTGAGCAACTGGGAATCGAAAGTCATTTCGCCCGTTTACGATTACTGGATCCTGATCGTTATTTTGATTTGGATAAACTGATTGAAGAGCAAGCTTCCTATCAACCATTAAATGAATTGGTACAACAACTGTTGGAAATGAAATCAACCGGAAATGAATTTTCAACCGTTATAAGCCATCAGTTACTTGAATATTTACCACAATCCAGCTTGAACGAACTAAATCAGTTAGCTGAAGAATCTTTTGAAAATGCAATCGATACCGCCATTGAATATTTGTTGGACAGGCATGGTACCGGTCGGGTGTTGTTTAGAAATACGCGCAGTTCTGTCAGTGGTTTCCCATCAAGAAAACTACATCAACACCCATTAACTTTGGTTGTTGATGAATTAGCAGCTATTCAACAGTCAGCTCTTGATGAACAAATTCAGGCAGAAAAATTTTGGCAGAAAAATACTGATAGGGATTGGTGGCTGCAAGATCCGCGTGTGGAATGGCTCAGTGAATGGTTACGCCAGAACAAACGTAAAAAAATTCTGGTGATTTGTGCAAATGCAGATACAGCACAATCATTGGAAGACTATTTGCGTTTGCGTAAAGGTTTTGCTACGGCAGTATTTCATGAAGGACTCAACTTGATTGAGCGCGACAGAGCTGCAGCTTATTTTGCTGATTTGGAAGCAGGTGCACAGTTATTGGTTTGTTCGGAAATTGGCAGCGAAGGGCGCAACTTCCAATTTGCCCATCATTTGGTTTTATTTGATTTACCGCTTAATCCGGATTTACTTGAACAACGGATTGGTCGTCTGGATCGTATCGGGCAAAAAGAAATCGTCAATATTCATGTTCCATTTTATGCTGACACTGCACAGGAAAAATTGTTGTCCTGGTATCATCAGGGATTAAATGCTATGGAAAAAACTTGCGCAATTGGTCAAACAGTATATGCACAATTTGCTGAAGAACTGTTATTGAATTTGGTTAATACAGATCAGCATCAATTTCAGTTATTGTTAACAAAAACAACCCGGTTTGCACAGGAGCTGGTCGAAAGATTACAAGCTGGCAGAGATAAACTATTGGAACTCAATTCCTGTAAACCACTGATTGCTAAAAAACTGGTTGATGCTTTGTCAGAAAATGACAATGACTCGCGTCTGGCAAATTATATGGAGCTGGTATTTGACAGCTTTGGTATTGATTCTGAAAGACACAGCGATAAAAGCCTGGTCATACATCCGGGCGATCATTTATTAGTAGAACAATTTCCGGGATTGCCTGAATCAGGTTTAACTATCACCTATGAACGCGAGCAAGCTTTATCTCGCGAGGACATGCAATTTATTACCTGGGAGCATCCATTGGTGCGCGGAGCGCAGGATCTGGTGTTACAAAGTGAATTTGGTAATACTGCTTTTTGTACATTGAAGCTACCTCCATTAAAAGCTGGAGGTTTGTTACTGGAAGCGGTTTTTGTTTTGCATTGTGCCGCACCTGCAGGATTACAGTTATTTCGTTTTATGCCGGAATCGGTATTGCGCGTATTGATTGATGAAAAAGGTAAAGATTTTTCAAGTTTAATGGCGGTTAACCAATTAAATAAATTGTTACAAAAGGTTCCCAGAAATAATGCTCAGGATCTGGTGCGTCACGCTCGGCCACAATTAATTAATTTATTGCAACAAGCGGAAAATATGACGCAATCGAAACAGGATAGTTTAATTCAGGCTGCAATAACTGCAGTAACAACAGAAATTAATAATGAAATATCCCGTCTGCAGGATTTGCGTCAGGTGAACCCTAATGTACGGCAGGAAGAAATTGATTATCTGCAACAACGTTTGGTTGAAAGCACACATTTTTTAAGCCTGGCAAGCATACGTCTGGATTCTTTGCGAGTGATCATGACAATCTAACCCTGACAATCATCATGCAGGAAACGCAGGGGATATAAAGTTAACAAAAGAGAACATAAAACCATGTATATATTTTCAGCCAATGCCCGCGCCAAAAAATCGTTTGATGATGTCAAGGAAGGGCAGATGGTGCCTTTTATTGTGTATATTAATTTTGTTGATCTTTATGGTGCCGAGCAATTATGTAAACTCTATTTAATGCGCGCCGGTTTTATGGATGTTGATATTGAAAAGAGAAAACTGGTACCCAGTCACTTAACGACAGATGCAAGGGTAATCGCTGCAGACAAAACCATGGCGGCTGCAATTAAAGATGGCTATGTAATCCAGATGTTTGATGAGTAAGCTGTAACACAGACTTGGAACCTTTTGTTTTGATAAGAGTCCTACTGCTGTATCAGAATACAGGGCAGCGACTGTGTCAGTATGGAATAAAGAATCAGATTTTTACTTGACAGTTGATTACGATTTACCGGAATACGATCCTGCTTTTGTCAGCAAATCCAAAACCTTATTGGTAAGCGCCATCATTATTTCTTTATTGGTGCACTGGTTTTTTTTACTTTTCAAGCCGCAGCATAGCTCATCAGTCCCAGCCATCTCCCCAGGCAAATCTGTTGAGGTTGTGTTGACTCAAATTCAGTCCGTTCAGGAAAAAATTGAAACAAAAGATATTGTTAAAAACCAACCGGTTGTTGAATCCAAAATAGCTAAAGCTCCCAAGACTGACAGAGTCATTACCACCAGCAATGTCACTCATGCAAAAGAACAGTCAGTGCATAAACCTATTGAATGGTTATCAGCAGAAGATTACAAACACATATCTGAAGCGGATGACAAAAGATTTGACGCTCAGGATTCTTTGGCATTTAATCCGGGATTAAAACGGCATCGAAATGAAACTCGCCACCCATCACAGATTGCCGTGGATGGAAAGTCCATAGCAATCAAACGTGATATTCATGGCAATCAATTTTATAAGGCAAATGGCAACTGTTTTATGTCGTTGCCACAAAGTGTTACAGCAAATAAACGGGAAGGCAAAAACTGGTACAGTGTTGCCTGTGGTGAACAATCAGGCGGTGAAAAAATGATGGATAATGTTAACCGGGAAATGAGGGATCGATTTAAAAATCCATAACGCTATTCGCTAATTATTTTTTCTATCAATTCCAGTTTGGTTTCATCCGCACTGACAAACCAGAATCTGTCATGCCAATCTCCCAGTACTATACGCTCACACGGTTTTTCATTAATGATTAATTGGTGGCGGGCAGGGCGATGGGTATGACCATGGATCATGCGTTGCACTTGAAATTGTTGGAAAACTTTTTCAACTTCACTGGTGGTAACATCAAGGATATCATCGGCTTTCAGGCTGTTCATATCTTTACTTTTGTTGCGCAATTCAGATGCTACGGCCCGGCGGGTGTCAATTGATTGGGAAAGAAATTGTTCTTGCCATACCGGATTTCTAACCAGGCCACGAAATTGCATATAGTCTGTATCAGCAGTGCACAAACTATCACCATGCAACAACAGAGTGTTAACGCCATAAAGATTTATACAGACTTCATTATTGTCCAGCAGAGTTGCATTTATTTTTTCAGTAAAACTTTTACCGATCAGAAAATCCCGATTGCCATGCATTAAAAAGATCTGGGTTCCGCTTTTGGATAAGGCTTTTAGTTGATCAATAACATTTTTCACTAAAGGTTGATCGTCGTCATCACCAATCCATGCATCAAAAAAATCGCCCAATATATATAAAGCTTCAGCTTCTTTCGCTGATTCCAGAAATTGAAAAAACGCCCGCGTAACAAGCGGGCGTGATTCATGTAGATGCAAATCAGAAATAAACAGCGTTTTTTTCATGGGTATCAAGCAACAGTCACTGTTTGAATGATCACAGCTTCTTTGGGAACATCCTGATGAAACCCTTTGTTACCGGTTTTCACGCCTTTGATTTTATTGACTACATCCATACCGGATGTCACTTTACCAAAAACACAATACCCCCAACCCATAGCATTTTTACCGCTGTGATTTAAAAAGGAATTGTCTTTTACATTAATAAAAAATTGTGCGGTTGCGCTGTGTGGGTCGTTGGTACGTGCCATGGCTACAGTACCGGTTAAATTTTGCAGGCCATTATCAGCCTCGTTCTGAATTTGTTCGCGGGTTTCTTTTTGTTCAAAATCTTCTGTGAAGCCGCCACCCTGAATCATAAAACCATCAATAACACGGTGAAAAATAGTACCGTTATAAAATCCTTCTTCAGCATATTGCTTGAAATTGGCAGCAGTTTTTGGCGCTTTTTCAAAATCCAGTTCCAGAACTATGTCGCCGTAATTTGTGTGTAATGTAATCATGGGAACCCCTTCTTCAAAAAAGCGGCTATGATACGCGTTTGTCCCCCTTGGAATCAAAATTCTTGTTATGAATAGCGGAAAATTTATCACTCTTGAAGGTACAGAAGGTGTTGGAAAAAGCACCAATCTGGCATTTGTACGCAATTGGCTGCAAACCCGTAATATTGAAGTGATAGTGACTCGGGAACCCGGCGGAACACCACTTGCAGAAGAAATTCGTGAATTATTGCTCGCCAAACGGGATGAGCCCGTTGATCAAGCCGCCGAATTACTTTTGGTATTTGCTGCCCGGGCACAACACATTGCACAAATTATTAAACCTGCATTGGCACGCGGTGCCTGGGTGTTAAGTGATCGATTTACCGATGCCACATTTGCTTATCAAGGTGGTGGGCGAGGATTGGACAAAAACATCATCCAACAACTTGAAGTGATGGTTCAGGGTGACTTACGACCAGATTTAACTCTGATTCTGGATATAGATGTAAAACTGGGTTTAAGTCGCGCCAGCCAACGCGGTGAATTGGATAGATTCGAAAGTGAAACTCTGGATTTTTTTGAGCGGGTTCGGACAGCTTATCGCGAACGTGCTATGGCAAGTCCTGTGCATTATGCAATTGTGGATGCGGGACAAAGTTTGGAAAAAGTACAAAAGGATATAGATCAGGTTTTACAAAAATTAATTTAAAAGAGACCTTTGCACTATCCATTTTTTGTTTAGCTTCACTTCGTCATCCCTGCGAAGGCAGGGATCCACTCAAAAAAGCGCTGGATTCTCGCCTGCGCGAGAATGACGAATAAGAAATAAAAAATTAAAACTCCGCTGCACAATGCAGTGAAATATCTTCACCTGTAATCGGATGCGGGAAAAATAAATCCTGGGCATGTAATAACAAACGTGGTGCTTTTTGTTTGATCTCCGGTGTTGCGTATAAACCATCACCCAAAATAATGTGGCCGAGCGATAACATATGCACGCGTAATTGATGTGTGCGGCCAGTGACAGGGTAAAGATGGATGCGTGTTTGTTGCAGGGTTTGGTCGCGGCTGATCACTTCATATCGTGTCACTGCTTTTTTTCCGTGATCAAAGCACACTTTTTGTAATGGACGATTGGGCCAATCGCAAATTAACGGCAAATCAATTTCACCTTGATCCTGTGCAACCAATCCATCGACAACGGCCAAATAACGTTTTTGTATTTTTTTATCTTCAAAATGTTGCGTTAAATTGCGCAGCGCAATATAGCTCAAAGGGAAAATCACCATACCGGAAGTACCTTGATCCAATCTATGCCCGATGCGTGCATTCGGATTCAATTTCAATACTTGATTGGCTAAACAAATTTGATTTTCCGGGCCTTTTCCTGGCACGGATAATAAACCGGCGGGTTTGTTGGCGACGATTAAATGCTCGTCTTGATAAACAATATTAACGGGTGTGGACATAATGATTTCGCAAAAAACCTTGCACAAAAATGTGGCCGCGGATTATCGCATGATTTAGGATGCCCGCTATGACTGAATTAAACTCCGCACACTCCTGGCACCCATACCCTTGGCATTTATCACAGTGGCAAGATCTGGGGCATTTGCTTGGGCAGCAAAAATTACCGCACGCCATTATGCTGGCCGGGCCGAAAGATATAGGCAAGGGACAACTTGCACGTGCCTTGGCCTACCGGATTTTGTGTGAATCGCCGATGGATGGATTGGCTTGTGGAAATTGTCGTGGATGTGAATTGAACAAATCCGGGACTCATCCGGATCTGGCGATTTTGAGCCCGGAAGAAGGTAGTCGGGTAATCAAAGTTGATCAGGTGCGAGAGGTCACTCAATTTTTATCGAAAACTGCCCAACAGGGTGGATATAAACTGGTGATTATCAATCCAACCGAGGCCATGAATGGCAATGCCGCGAATGCGCTGTTGAAATCATTGGAAGAGCCCAGCGGTAGCACATTATTGATATTGGTTTGCCATAATCCCAGCGCTGTTTTGCCAACAATTCGCAGTCGCTGCCAAATTCGCCTTTTGCCTTTGCCGACAAAACAATCCCTGATTGCCTGGTTAACTCCTTTACTACCGGCAAGGTCACCAAAAGCTGAAGATCTATTAATGCAAGCAAGCGGGGCGCCTCTGGCTGCCCTGGCTTTACTTGAAGGAGATCAAATTGAAAAACGGGAAAAGCGATTACAGAATTGGATCAAGTTAACTTTGGGGCAATTATCTGCCATAGATGTCGCAGGTGAATGGCAGGATGAAGAGGGATTGCTGGTATTGGAATGGTATTTGTCCTGGCTGTTGGCTATATCAAAATGGAAGGCCGGTGCCAGCGACACCCCGGTGTCCAGTGCTCCTGAAGAATGGACGACGGCACTTGAATTCATCCTGCCAAACTTATTGCATCGATATATTGAAAAAGTATTGTTGAACAAACGCCAACTGTTAAGCGGTGCCAACCCCAACAAACAATTACTATTGGAAGAATTATTGTTCGACTGGGTCGCATTAATGCGATTAAGTCGAAATGCGAATCTGGTAACTGGACAGTCCTGAGCTAATCTATTAGTGTTCAACCTCCGTTTATGCTTATTTACAACAGGTTTTCCTTATGCAACAGGCAATTGGTGGCGGTGCCCGCAATGGCATACTCTCACTGACGATTAAAGACAAAAATGTACTTTACGCGGCCTATATGCCCTTCGTAAAAAATGGTGGCATGTTTATCCCGACCAATAAAAGTTACAAATTGGGTGACGAAGTTTTTATGTTATTGAGCCTGATGGATGAGGCCGAAAAAATTCCAGTCGCCGGTAAAGTTGTCTGGGTGACACCACGTGGTGCCCAGGGAAACAGAGCTGCCGGCATAGGTGTTCAATTCAGTGATCAGGATAATACCGCTATCAACAAAATCGAAACCTATTTGGCCGGTATGCTGGGTTCGGATAAACCAACCCATACTATGTAATTTTCCTAAAATATTTATCATAGAAGCCAGGCTCTCCTGGCTTTTTATTTTTCAGTAGATTGTTTTTCACGTTGTAAGAGATTTTTCATGTTAATCGATTCCCACTGCCACCTCGACAGACTCAATCTTGATCCCTATCAAGGAAATTTGGATGTTGCTGTTCAAGCCGCGCACGATCGCGGCATTCAACAAATGTTATGCATCAGTGTTACATTGGAAAATAATCCTGAAGTCATTTCCATCGCACAACGTTATCCAGGTGTGGTTGCCTCTGTCGGTATTCATCCTTGTGATGTAAAAGAGGCGAGGGCGAGTTACGAACAGTTATCGCACTGGGCAGATCAAGCAAAAGTAGTTGCGATTGGTGAAACCGGTTTGGATTATCACTACGAAACTGAAAGCAAAGATTTACAAACAGAAAGTTTTATTTTGCATTTGCAAGTTGCGAAAGAAAAAAAATTACCGGTAGTCGTACATACCCGCGAAGCCAAAGAAGATACGCTCGCGATTTTGAAAGAACACGCCTGTCGAGAAAACGCCGGAGTGCTGCATTGTTTCACCGAAGATTGGCCAATGGCCAAAGCAGCGCTGGAATTAAATTATTACATCAGCATTTCCGGCATCGTGACTTTTAAAAACGCCGAACAAATCCGCGAAGTGGTGCGAAACATGCCGCTTGATAAATTATTGATCGAAACTGATTCACCGTATCTCGCACCAGCGCCTTATCGCGGTAAATCTAACGAACCCAAATACGTTCGCGAAGTCGCGCAATATATTGCCGATTTGCGCGGATTGAGTTTGGAAAAGTTTGGCGAGATTACGACTGAGAATTTTTATCGGTTGTTTAAGAGGGCTAAAGGATATTTACCGGAATGACCCCACCCTAACCCTCCCCTTGCCAGGGGAGGGGACAGACTGCGCTCCGAAAAAAGTAGGGAGTAAAGTCCCTCCCCCTGGCACAAATTGCAGGAGCAATTTGCACAGCGGAGCTGCCCGAAGGGGAAACTGTAGGGACTGGTTTCTGAACGGGGAGGTTAGGAGGGGGTCAAGCTTTTGATTCAAAAAATTAAATTTCAAACAAGGCCACAAAAAAATGAACCCACAACAAATCAAAACCATGCTCGAACTGCAAGACGCTATGAACACCAAAGTCAACGCCAATTGGAAATCCCAAGGCTACGAATGGTATCGCGCGATTTGGGTTGAATGCGCAGAATTAATGGATCACTACGGTTGGAAGTGGTGGAAAAAACAATCCCCGGACACCGAACAAGTTGCTCTTGAGTTAATTGATATCTGGCACTTTGGTTTAAGTATTCTGCTGCAATCCGGTTTATCCATTGAGCAGGCAACGGCCAAAATTCAAAGTGAATTAAACATCGCCACTGACGAAAAAGATTTCCGTCTTGACCTGGAAAAATTTGCATCCGCTACTTTGCTGGATAAACAAATTCACCTGAACTTGTTCGGCCGTCTAATGGCTGGCGTGAATATGTCATTCGATCAACTCTATCGTGGTTATGTTGGCAAAAACGTGCTGAACTTCTTCCGTCAGGATCACGGTTACAAAGACGGCAGCTACAAAAAACACTGGTTCGATGGCCGCGAAGATAACGAACATTTGGTTGATGCTCTGCAATCATTAGATGCAACCTGCGCAAGTTTTAAAGATGATTTGTATCAGGCGTTGGTGGTGCGGTATTCAAAATAAGTTAAGGATGATCTCATGTGGTTCATGTTTGGTTTTTTGACGCTAGCGATTTGTATTTTTGTAAGTTATAGCGCTCGCGCGTCTGCTCGCTGGACTCCTGACAAGCGCGAAGAAAAATATGAATTCAAGCTAAAAAAACATAAAGGAAATGTAACCGGGCTTTTATTTGGCGTAACCGCTACGCAGTCTTTTGAATTTACTGTCAAACCTGAAGTTTGGTACGACCGGTTTTTTAAAAAGCTGAAAGTGTCAAATGAAATTCAAACTGGGGATGTCGAGTTTGACAATGCTTTTTACATTCTTGCTGATAATCCTCTAATCAGGAAAGCGCTGGTTTCATCAGACGTAATTCGAAATTCAATCAAAGCCATTTTTAAGTTTGGTTTAAACGATCGAGTCAAAATTCAAAGACTTGAATGTCGAGATAACAGGCTTTGGATAGAATGTTCATGTACCGATCAAGTGGATGAGTCTAATATTGGTGAGCGAATTGCTAAACATATACTGGTAGAGTTGTCTGCAATCCTAAAAGAGTTAAACAATCAAGATGTTGCTGACTACCATCGTTGGAAAGATCCTTTCGTATACAAAAGTTTAGTTGTTTTGGGATTGAGTACAGGTCTCGCTGTTAACGCTGGATTTCAGCTGTTTCGAACCTGGTTGGGAGATTTTCCATTCATCGTTAATACGAACACTTTACTTGTTCATTCAATACTCGGTGGGTTTTTAATTGTTATAGGCTTAACGACATTCACGCTCTACTGGTTAAAAAATTCATCACGTACACATATTGTTTTAATTGAATTATTCACAGTTGGGTTGCTGGGTGCAGTGGGTACAGCTTTTCACGAAATGAGGGATGCAAATGTAGAGTGGAAGCAATCGAAACCTGAAATAATCGTAACTGAATTACAAGATCATTATGTTGTTAAAAAACGCAGATGGTTTGCAGGTCGTCGCGGTGGCAATTCAATTAGAACTACACACTATTACTTCTTGTTAAAAGACTGGAATTGTCTATGTGATAAAACCTACGAGAAAGAAGTGTCCGAGGAGTTGTATCGCCGATTAAACTACTATCAATATGTTGGAATTGTCCAATATTCAGGAGCTTTGGGTTACAAATGGGTCTCAGATATAAAACCGTCAAATTATTCCCAAACCAGATGAATTTTCCACCCAAACCCCTATAATGCCCGACCGTCTCAGGCACAAAATGCCGACATTCTGTTTTTTCCACTAATACCCTATAAATGGAGTCTCCATCGTGAAAGCACCTGTTAGAGTTACCGTCACTGGCGCTGCTGGTCAAATCAGCTATTCCCTTCTGTTCCGTATCGCCGCTGGCGACATGTTGGGCAAAGACCAACCCGTTATTCTGCAATTACTCGAAATCACCCCTGCACTCAAAGCTCTGCAAGGTGTCGCCATGGAATTGGACGACTGTGCTTTCCCTTTGTTGGCTGGCATTGTGACTACAGATGATCCTGCTGTTGCCTTTAAAGATTCTGATTACGCACTGCTGGTAGGCGCACGTCCACGTGGCCCGGGCATGGAGCGTAAAGACCTGCTGGCTGCTAATGCCGCGATTTTCTCTGTTCAAGGTAAAGCGATTGACGATTACGCATCACGCAACATCAAAGTATTGGTAGTGGGTAACCCTGCCAACACCAACGCGCTGATTGCACAACGCAACGCACCTAACATCAACCCACGTCAATTCACTGCTATGACCCGTTTGGACCACAACCGTGCGCTGTCACAGTTGGCGACCAAAACCGGTACCAGCATCAACAACATTACCAAGGCATTGATTTGGGGTAACCACTCTTCAACGCAATATCCTGATCTGCACAACACTTTGGTGAATGGTAAGCCTGCATTGAGTTTGGTTGATCAAGCCTGGTACGAAGCGGATTACATCCCAACTGTTCAACAACGTGGAGCTGCGATTATCGCTGCGCGCGGTGCATCTTCTGCTGCTTCTGCTGCTAACGCGGCGATCAATCACATTCGCGATTGGGCACTGGGCACTCCAGCGAACGATTGGGTGAGCATGGGCGTGTACAGCGATGGTTCTTACGGCATTGAAAAAGGTTTGATTTATTCTTTCCCATGCGTTTGCAAAAACGGCGATTGGGAAATTGTGCAAGGCTTGAACATCAATGATTTCTCACGCGCACGTATGACGGCAACCGAAAAAGAATTGCAAGAAGAGCGCGATGCAGTAAAAGAATTGTTGCCATCTTGATTGCATAACAATCTCGATTGAAACAAAAAAGCCGCCATGCAAAACATGGCGGCTTTTTTGTTGAAAAAACTTTACCCCCTCCTAACCTCCCCCTTGGCAGGGGGAGGGACCTTACTCCCTACTTAATGCAAGGTGAAATTTGTTCCCTCCCCTGCCAAGGGGAGGGTTAGGGTGGGGTAAGGCTCTTTAATCAATACCAAATTCACTTTTCAAAATCGCGGAAATATCACCGCGATCAATTTCCGAAATTTCAATCTGCCCCTTCACATAACGCTTCAACTGATTATCCAACAAAATACTACGCCCATCCGGGTTATGTTTTACCACCAATAACTTTTGTACAAAAATCGTATCAGGATGCGTCGAGTTAAAATAATTTGGCAGCGTCATATCAATCCATTGCATGGGGTAAAGATCAAAACAAAATTGGTTTTTCCATTCGTTTTCGACTTTCGCTTTAATCAGATAGGTGTCTTGATCAAGTTTGGATAACTCAAACTGATCATAATCCTGTTGGATGGTTTGGTTGAGTTGATTCAAAGAAATAGGTGCACGAATACCAAAACTACCAAAACCCAAATCACAGACAAATTTTTCATTTTCTATATCAACAACCAAAACCACATGCGTTTTGGGGCGCAGTGTTGGGTAGAACATGGGTCTGGCGCCACAAAATTGATATTTGAAACCTATAGCCGCTAATGCCATGGCAAAAACACCATTCACCTCATAACAATAGCCACCACGTTGGGAGTAGATTATTTTGTTCACTATGTCTTCAGGCTTGAGTGACACAAAACGATTTTTTTGAACGTCAATGTTTTCGAAGGGGATGGAAAATAGATGACAGCGCATCAAACCAGTCAAGGTTGGCAAATCGATTTTGGGATCTCCCAAAAAACCTATTCTTTTAAGATAATCGTTTAATATAAAATTTTCGGCCTGCATAAATATCTCAAATTAAAATAACCCCAAATTACATCTTGCCAAACATGTGGCGATAAATTGCTCCCGGATCAAGATCATGCCAACCTGCCAAAGGATTGGGATTGATTTTTTCCATAAATACAAGCTCAACCTTATCAGATAAAACCTGTCTACGAACAATTCTATATCCGAATTTTTCGTAAAGACGAATATTGCTCAGGCTTTTACTGCCAGTAAATAATTCAAATGTTGTTGCACTGATATTGATTGATTCAATTTTTTGTAGCAATGCAGAACCTATGCCTTGTTTTTGATGGTCAGGGTGCACAATCAACCGGCCTATTTTATACCGGTCTTTTTCTGCCATTGCTCTTACTGAACCCACAATTTTTTGGTGGACAACTGCTTTTAAAATAATACTGTTTGAAAATTCACTTTTGATCGATTTCAATGATTGAGTTAGAGCAGGTAGCTGCCAATCATTATAAACTTCAGCTTCAGATTGATACGCAATTTTTTGCAGAGCGAGAATTTCTTCTGCATCACGAGACTTTGCTTTTACAATCGAGTACATGATTAATCTATCCTCAATTGAACATTAGCTGTGGTAATACTCATGCCGCGCAATGCAACGTGATTTCTGAGCAGTTCTATATCCAATATGCCCTGACGACTGGAAATTTGTTTGGCAATAAAATGTGTTCGCCCTGTTTTTTTATTCCAAAAATCGACCAGCGCACAGTGAGCTGATCCGGTGACGGGATCTTCATCAATACCGAAACGCGGTGCAAAAAAACGCGATACAAAATGGCAGTCGTAACCATTTCCGGGTGCTGTGATAATTAAGCCGCGACAATCCAATAGTTTTATTGCCAGTAAATTGGGTTGATAATTTTTCACCTGATCGTCTGTTGCCAGTTCCAATAGTAAATCTTCACCTGCTTGGTGCAGAGACAAAAAATTTTGGTTAACAGAATGAAAAAAATCCGTTTGGTCTATCTGACTTGTTGGTATTAACGGAAAATTCAATTCAATACTGGCATCCAATTTTTTAGCCGTTAATTCACCACTGCGAGTTTGAAATCGCAATAGATCCAAAGACCCCTGACATTCATTCAACAATACATGTGCCGCCGCCAAAGTAGCATGACCGCAAAGGTTCACTTCACAAATCGGCGTAAACCATCTGAGCGACCAAAGTCCTTCGGCAAGAGGAAACAAAAATGACGTTTCCGATAAATTAAATTCGGCAGCAATAGATTGCATCAACTCATCCGTTATAGGTTTTTCAAGCAGGCAAACCGCCGCCGGATTTCCACTGAAGGGTTTGGAAGTAAATGCGTCAACTATGTAGGACTGAATCATGATGGTTCCTTTGGTAGATCGTTAGTCTGCATCCTAACCATTTGGTATTTGCCAAACCACACACAATCGAGCTAAATTGTTTCGGAACACTTTGGTAAAAAATAAAGTGTTTTGTATTTTTTATGAAAAAGTGTACTGGTCTTTGTGTGAGAACAGGGTAAAGCTATGAAACGATACGAAGAGCTAGCCAATTATTGGGCTGAGAAGATTTCACAAGGGCATTTACAGCCGGGGGATTCACTGGATCCTGTACGGTTAGCTAAGGATAAACATCAGGTGAGTGCCTCGACGGTGTTGGCGGCCTATGAGTTGTTGCAGGCACAGGGATATGTCCATGCCCGTCGCGGTTCGGGATTTTATGTGAATGAGATGCATCGACCAACAGTCACCTATGTGAACGAGACGCCGGAATTACCCCAGCCGGTTTTAAAACGCGATTTGATACATTCATTATTATTTGCGATGAAAAAACCACAGATTATAAATCTCGGTGCTGCAGTACCTGATGAACGAATTTTACCGCGATTGATGATTCAAAAAGCCTTTCAAAAAGCGCTCGCCAGTAACGGAAAAGAATTGCTCTCTTATGAAGATGGCTCAGGTAATCATGAATTACGCAGATTGCTGGCAAAACGCATGGCATTAATGAATTGTCCCGTTGCACCTGAAGATATAGTGATCACCGATGGATGCCAGCAAGCGCTTTATCTCGCATTAAAAAAAATAACTCAACCCGGCGATTCGGTTGCGATTGAATCACCGGTTTATTATGGTCTGTTGCAAATATTGGATGGCTTGCAATTAAAAGCAGTTGAAATTCCCACTCATGCACAAGAAGGAATTTCACTCGACGCATTAAAATTGGCCTTTGAACATTGGCCGATAAAAGCCTGCATTGTGATTAGTATTGGCAACAATCCACAGGGATTTATTACTTCAGAAAAACATCAGCGCGCACTGGTCAATTTATGTGAAGAACATTCAGTGCCCTTGATTGAAGATGATATTTATGGTGATTTACATTTTGGCGCTCAGCGCCCGACTGTGTGTCGTCAATTCAGTGATAAAGTAATTTATTGTTCATCATTTTCCAAATCATTAGCGGCGGGTTTGCGGGTAGGGTGGGTAGCTTCGCGTCAGCTTGCGAAAGACATTACCAGCGAAAAAGTGACTATGCATTTGGCATCACCCGGTATTACCCAATCCGCTGTCGCGCATTTATTGGAAGAAGGAAAATACGAAAAGCATATACGCAAACAACGTGTGCAAATTGCAAAATCCATGCGCGAGTTATTGCAATCGATTAATGAATATTTTCCAGAGGATACTGAATACACACATCCCGTTGGCGGTTATGTAACCTGGTTGAAATTGCCGGATGTTTGCCGAATAACCGGCACAGAACTTTTTTATCAAGCAATAAAACAGAATGTCTCTATAGTGCCGGGGATTCTGTTTTCTACGAATAACAAATATGAGAAATATATTCGTTTGTCGTCGAGTGGTTATTGGAACGAGGAAAAAACACGGGCGATAAAAGTATTGGGTGATATTATTAAAAACTCTATGCACGGGTAGAGCATAGAGTTTTTACGGACAATAAATCATTCAGAATCAGGTAATAAAACCAAATCAACACGATTATTGTATTGAGCAACCTGATTCCATTCCCTTGCGGTTAATATTGATGTTCTTTCAGGATATGTTTCTGTGCCTTCCTGAACGTTGATCGTAATGCTCAAAATTCCTTTTTTATCGCGCATTAAATTGTTGAGTAATAAATTGGCTTCATTGGAGTATTCATCCATTATTCTATCCATTGCATAAAGTTCACTTGATAACACACAATCATTAATATTGGTTTCAGGTTTTGCCAAATGTGCGACACCCATGTTATCGATACTGTTACAAAAATTGCCAACAGAAATGGTGATCAGCGCACTGCCTTTAAATCCTGTCGTAGAAATACGATTTAACAATTCATGCAAACGTAATAAAGGTTTTGGATCAAGAGTATTTTTATTAAAATCCAACAAAGCATTTTGATTGAATGCCCAGGCAAGATCGGCCAGATAATCATTTTTTGCAACATAAACAGAATTACGCTTGGGATTGGCGACTGTAATAGCACGGTTATCTTTATTGGTCACCTGTTGCAGTTGATTTCCAAGTAATGTTTGTACTTCTGTATTTTCACTGAGTTGGCTACTAATTTGGATCAGGAAGAACGTAATAACCAGGAGTATGACGATAAAAATAATTTTGAAACCATTCGATGAATCAGTGGATTCAGGTTCTGATTCAATTTCCGGTTTCGCCGGAGTAGCCGGAGGCTTTTGATTTTGCAGTATGTTATTGAATTCTTGTCTCAGACTCTGGCGCAACCCCTGCAGCTCACGCAGAACGCGGGCTGTGATGAAACGCCGATTATCTTCAAGCGTGTGCTCCAGATGCCCCAGACGTAACTCCAGGTTACGGGCCTGCTCAGCGGCTACAGCACTGGGTGCTCGTCGCTCAATTCGATGAGCATCCAGATCGGTGACATTATTGGTAGCTTCTACTTTCCTGGCTAAGGCTGCTGCTTCCATCTTTTCCTGTTGATCTATAGGGTAGATATGAATAGCTTCCATTACCTTGGAAAGATCGGTGGCATTGATTGTATCTTTGCTTACAACGTCCAAAGCGCCAAGGGCTCTGGCCTGACCCGTGTATACATCGCCACTTTGGGAGGTATACATAATCACGGGGATAATGGCTGTTTCCGGATGTGATTTGATTACCTGAAGTGCCCGCAAGCCATCCATTCCCGGCATGGTATGGTCCATAAATACGACATCCGGTACATTGTTTGCCAGATAACGCAAAGCGGCTTCGCCTGAATCAGCGACATCTATGTCAAGCGCATAGACCTTCAGCATTTTTTTCAAACGGTATTGCGCAGTTGTGGAATCATCAACAATCAAAGCACGTTTATTGGCCATTAAATGTTCGCTCTATGTTATTAGATGTCTTTACCTTGTTATAAAGAGTAGCAGATCTCGCTCAATTCATGGATAAGCAATTTCACAACTAATATGACCCAAGCCTTGGCAATCAATAAAAATGTGAACCATTACTAAAATACAGCAAGCTCAACTATCTGATCCGAAGATACAGATATAAAAAAGGAACATCTATAACCATGCTCCTTTTTTATTAAATTATTATTTGAGATGTTGATTGACGAACTTGACTGTCGCTTCCAAAGCCTGAAGCCTGGTTTTACTTTCAAGAAGATAATGGTTATCACCTTCCAGTTCTATCAGCTCCACCGATTTATTTTTACTTTTTAATGCAGAGTACATACTTTTGGATTGGCTAAAGGGAACGCGTTTGTCGTCTTCCGAATGAATCAATAATACCGGTGCTTTAAAAGAGGATGCGAATTCTTCGGGTGATATTTTGGCAAGTTTGGCTTTGTCTATATCACCTTTGCCAAATTGTTTTTCCATGTAAGTCACAATCCAGCTGTCTTTTCCGTTTTGCTGTTTGTCCCAATACAGCATATCCCCAATATGTCCTATTCCATTAATTGATACGACGCATTTGTAAATGTCCGGCGTAAACGCACCGCCTGCCAATGCAGCATAACCACCATAACTAGCTCCGACTATGCACACTTTTTCCGGGTTGATAAAACCTTTGTCTGCAAAAAACTTTACAGCATCGGTTAAATCATCCTGCATTTTTTGACCCCATTCACCATAACCGGCAACTGCGTGCGCCCTACCAAAACCACTGGAGCCCCTAAATTGAGGTTGAATTACCAGATAACCATTAGCGGCAAGTGCCTGAGCTCGATATTCAAACTCTATGCTGTCATAGGATTCAGGTCCACCATGCGGATAGATAACGGCTGGTAAATTTTTAATGGAGGTAATTTTGTCTTTTGGAATAGTAATCAGTGTTGGAATCTTTAAACCATCGCGAGCTGTATAGGTTAATTTTCCAATCGGATTTATGTCTTCAATTTTTATATTGGGACGACTTGAAGTTAAAAATTGTGGTTCATTTGACCCATCAACAAAAAGGAAATAGTCACCTGCAAACTGGGAGCCCTCAACCATTACCACAATGTTTTTCCAATTTGGTGACGTACTAACGATATAAACTGACTGATCAGGAAATGTTGCGACAATAGTTTTAATTCGTGCATCCAGATCTGCATCAAAAAAATGATAAGTCGGAGAAAACCCTGAATAGGATACACCTTTGGCTATTCTGTTTTTATCCGTGAAAATACTGGCAATATCGGAATTATCGCGCCCATATGGAGTGGCACTAATTTTTCCTGTTGAGAGATTCATCAGATAATAATCTTCATATCCGGTTTCATCATTCGTTTCAGTAAAAACCAGAGATTTATAGTCTTGTGTGATAGCGATAAAAGTTTTATTTATTATTGAAGCTACTTCATTAAATAGCTCTTTAGGTTCTTTTTTTCCATTTTCGAACACCATTATAGAATGCTCATTGGTTTTATCGTTGTATCGCTCTTCTGCCAGCATATTTCCATTATTATCAATAAAAAAATCTTTTGAATATAATGATCCATGACTAACTGTTTTATGCCGGCCTTTGCTACTCAGTTTTACTTTTATCAATCCATAATTGGGTTTTTGGGAACTGCCCAATAATAATTCCGTAGAGCCGAGATAGGCTGGCATAAAAGCGTATTGGCCATCTCCAGTAAAGCCAACTATTCGACCCAAGCCACCTTGCCCTGGATAAACTCGATCTTCCCCGGGAATCAATAGTTGTCGAAATTTTTGAGTTTTAATATTAACCACAAAACCTGTACTGGTTTCGAATTTTCCTCTAAATCCATCGACACGACCATATTCTGATGCAGCAAGATAGAGCTGCTCGTTGTTAAGGAAATATATGTATAACGGTTGGATTTTTGAAAGATCCAGCAGCATAACTTTTTTCTTTTCTTTCAGAGAAATCACAGCAAGATAATCTTGATTTTCTTTTACAGTACGAAAAGCTACCAAACTTCCATCTGGTGAGATTTCAACCATGCTGGTAGTAGGCAAGGCACCATAATCTTTTAGTGTGGGAACTGCATGGGCATTAAAACCGGATAACAACATGAAAAAACAAAAACATGACAGGATAGCCTTTAACATTTTGTAACTCCCTACTTGCTCTTTAAAAAATTGTGTTAACTATTTGGAAGGTGACAGAATCACTATCCATTCTGTATTGGAAAAATCTTCAGACTGTATTGGAAAGCTCTTCAGGTTCTCTGCTGCTTTTTTCAAAATACCGACATCTCGTTCGCCACGGATACCACTGAAAGCCAAAATTAATCTTTCGACTTAATCACCAATTTGATTGCATAAATGTTGGAACTCATATCGATTCATAAATTGAAAAAGCCTTTTAAATAAAAATGTCCTACGAACCTACTTTTAATTTTTGTCCGGGTTTTATGACCGACCTTGATGTCAGGTTATTCAAGCGTTGTAAACTGGAAACACTGGTTTTATGAGCTCTGGCTATAGTCCATAAACTATCGCCGGATTTCACTGTGTAGGTAGATGCACTGTTCATTGCACGAATTTCGTGTGCAGGAATCATAGCTTGGGGCAGGCTTGGTAATATGGTGTTGAATTCAGAAATTTTTTCGACAGGAATAAGAATTTGTTTTGGAGCAGTGGGACCAATAATCCATTTAGTGTGACCAGCATTCAAATTACGTAAAATGGTTGGATCTATGTTGGCCATTTTTGCTGCTTGCGCTATATCAATAGTGGTAGGCAGATTGACCTTTTCAAAATAAGGATCGTTGGCTATTGGATTTAAACTCAGGTTGTAGTGCTCAGGATTGGCGATAACTTTTGAAATAGCAATAATTTGAGGCACATAATGACGGGTTTGTTTCGACAAAGGCAGGGACCAAAAATCTGTTGGTTTGTTTTGCCGTTTATTTTTCTTGATTGCCCGTTGCACGGAACCTTCACCAGCATTATAGGCAGCCATTGTTAGCAACCAATCTCCATTAAATAAATTATTCAGATATTTTAAATATTTCACAGCAGCATCGGTTGATGCAATTACATCCCGACGTTCATCATAGAACACATTTTGTTGTAATCCAAAATGGCGACCAGTCCGTGGAATAAATTGCCACAGGCCAAGAGCCTTGCTGCGGGATTGAATAAAAGGATTAAATGCACTTTCAACAATTGGAATCAGAGTTAATTCAAGCGGAATCTGGTTATCACGCATCTGTTGAACAATGTAAAACAAAAAAGGTTCACCCTGTCTGGTGACCTTTTCCATATAGCGTTGATGTTTGGAAAGCCAGAGTAAATTTGCGCGAATATGTTGTTCTGGAACATCCGGTAATCCATAACCTTTTACTATCTCTTCCCAGAGGTCTGCAGGTATTACCTCAACAGGCTCCGGGGGTATTTCAATCGGTGCCTGGTCAACAGCAGGCACTTCGGTAATTTCGGGGTTCTTTGACGGTAAACTTGAACATCCTGTGACCAATAAAAGCAATACGGCTATAAGGCTGAACGGCCTCCTGAGTCGGTAAATCGAAAACATGAAAATGACCTCAGATAATTATTGGTTCTTCCAGTCAGACGAAACTGCGCTGGATGATAGGCGGAAGCCAGACATAGGTCAATCTGAAGGGTTTAATTATCTTATAATTTATTAAGCAATGTAAAAATAACAGATGTTAGACTTGCGGCCGCGTATAAAGTCCGCCAACAACAATAATGAGGTTAAATATGAAAAAAACTGCTTTTTTTATTCAGATGTTGTCATTTGTTGCATGGATTTTAATGACAAGCCTGAATGTTTATGCCGCTGAACAGGCCAAAGTATCAACCGGGAAAGAGTCTGAAAAAGAACCCTGGGAATTATCACTGGAAACCGAAGTGTGGAATCCCGTACCGGCTGTTATTTCAGTAAATGAAAATGGAATTCCATCTGATGCAATTATTTTATTCGATGGTAAAGATTTAAACCAATGGCAGAGTGCAGAGCAGGGCGGTGCCAAATGGCGCTTGATAGATAATGCAATGGAAGTGGTACCGAAAACCGGTGACATAAAAACCAAAGAGTCTTTCTGTGATGTGCAATTACACATTGAATGGATGACGCCTACCAATATTACCGGCGATGATGGAAAAATTTTGGAAAGCCAGGGGCGTAGTAATTCCGGTGTTTTTTTGCAAGAACGTTATGAAGTTCAGGTGTTGGACTCTTATCAAAATAAAACCTATGCAAATGGACAAGCCGCTGCAATTTACAAACAATCAATTCCTTTGGTCAATTCCTCTCATGCACCGGGTAAATGGCAAACTTACGATATCATTTTTACAGCACCTGTATTTAATAATCACAAAAAGTTGACCAAACCTGCTTACATTACAGTGTTACATAATGGTGTACTGGTGCAGAATCATTTTGAAATTCAAGGCGCAACAGTCTGGATTGGCAAACCGGTTTATGATGCGCACGGTTGTGCACCACTCAGATTACAGGATCACGGTAATCCCATACGTTTCAGAAATATTTGGATCAGAAAACTCAACTGAACATTTGACATGAGTCATTTATTCATCTGATTGCGCCAGAATCTCAATTTAAATTGATGGAATCAGTTATGCCTTCCCTGATAAAAATTATCGGCTTTTTTGTTGTTATTTTCAGTGCTCCTCTTCTTTATGCAGAAGATTTTAATCCCTTGCAACACTTTAAAGAAAGTAGTCACTGGACAAGGTCTACCTCGGTCAGTGCTGTTGGAAAAAATTTACAGTTTATTGAAACTCGCGATCAGGGCGATGTTATTGTTATCAATAATTGGCAAGATGCTCCGCATTTGATTGGTAACATTCGGTTTGGCGATATGTTGTTGTCAATGGAGTTTTTGGTGCCGGAAAACTCTTCTGCAAAATTATTTTTACAAGGCCGTTATGCTGTAGAACTCACTAATAAAAACAATGAATGGCAACAACTGCATATTACTTATCGTGCCCCTCGTTTTGATGAAGCCAGAAACAAGACTGAAAATGCATTGCTTATGCAAGTCAGGATGAATGGTGAAATAGTTGCCAGTAATCAAATTATGGCAACCATCAGTGATGGTGCAACAATGAATTGGGAAAGTAATACCGGCCCAATCACGATTAAGACTAATGGGCCATTTGCTTTTCGTCGGTTGGCTATTGGTCAGGTAGATTTTTCAACAATCAAATTACCTTTAAAATCCGGTGAGGCAACTAATGAAAAATCATTGGTAGATTTTGTCAAATTGGGAAAAGATACATTCGAGTCAGTGGGCTGCAATGCGTGTCATCTTACTGAAAAAAATAATGCCGGTGTCAGCACTGGCCCGAATCTTTATGGCTTGTTCAAACGTGAACCTCGTAATCGCACGGTAATAGAAGGTGGCGAAGGGCATCAATTTATTATCAAGGCCAATCGCCAATATTTGCACCGCAGTATTCGTGAGCCAGGAAGCCAAATAGCGATTAAAGAATCCGGAGATAAAACAGGTGAAGCATTTTTGCCGATTATGCCTGCATTTTCCAAAGAGACGTTGTCTGATACACAAATTGATGCAATAGCGGATTATCTTGCAACATTAAATGAACCTCATGAACAAGGGCCATTGGTAAAATTGCAGGAAGTATCCG
>CAMLML010000053.1 GCA_946481095.1 uncultured Cellvibrio sp. | reverse complement strand
TCGCGCCGCTCAAGTATTGGGATTAAATCGCGGAACTCTGCGTAAAAAATTGAAACAATACGGTTTGCTGTAATCGCAAATTAACTAAAAAAAGGGGTGGATGTTATTCACCCCTTTTTGCATTTTTGAAAATTGAAAATTCACCCTCTCCTAACCTCCCCCTTGGCAAGGGGGGAGGGACTTTACTCCCAACTTAATGCGGAGTGAAATTAGTCCCCTCCCCTGGCAAGGGGAGGGTTAGGGTGGGGTCTAAAAATTATCGAGGATTTACGCATGAGTAATACAACTGATCTGGTCGCGGTTAAACGCGCATTGATTAGCGTTTCAGATAAAACCGGCATAGTCGAATTTGCACAAGCATTGCAAAAACTTGGTGTAGAAATTTTATCGACTGGCGGCACATTTAAATTACTCACCGACAATAAAATTCCTGCAATTGAAGTATCGGATTACACAGGCTTTCCTGAAATGATGGATGGTCGCGTCAAAACATTACACCCAAAAGTTCACGGTGGCATTTTGGGTCGCCGTGGGATTGATGAAGGCGTGATGCAACAACATGGCATTAATGCTATCGATATGGTGGTAGTGAATTTATATCCATTCGAAAAAACTGTCGCCAATAAAAATTGTTCTCTTGAAGATGCAGTCGAAAATATTGATATCGGCGGCCCAACCATGGTTCGCGCCGCTGCAAAAAATCACGCGCATGTGAACATAGTGGTGAACGCATCTGACTACGCAAAAATTCTCAATGAATTAAAAACCCAAAACGGCTGCACTTCTTATAAAACCCGTTTTGATCTGGCGATTAAAGCTTACGAACACACAGCAGCTTATGATGGCGCCATCGCCAATTATTTTGGCCGCATGGTTGAAGGCGGCAGCGCTGATTTTCCGCGCACATTTAATACGCAATTTATCAAAGCACAAGAAATGCGTTACGGTGAAAACCCACATCAAAAAGCCGCTTTCTATGTTGAAAAAAATCCACAAGAAGTTGGCATTGCCACAGCAAAACAATTACAAGGCAAAGAACTGTCTTACAACAATGTCGCCGATACCGATGCCGCACTTGAAACCGTAAAATGTTTTGATCAACCCGCATGCGTGATTGTCAAACATGCAAACCCTTGTGGTGTTGCCGTCGGTGCGAATATAAAAGATGCTTATGATCTGGCTTATGCAACCGATACAGAATCTGCATTTGGCGGAATCATCGCGTTTAACCGTGAACTGGATGCAGCAACTGCAAAAGCGATTGTTGAGCGTCAATTTGTTGAAGTGATTATTGCACCCGGTGTTTCTGCTGAAGCCATTGAAGTTGTCAAAGCAAAACAAAATGTGCGCTTGCTTGCTTGCGGCAACTGGGGAACCGAACGCATCGCTGGTTTGGATTACAAACGTGTGAATGGCGGATTACTGGTACAGGATCGTGACAACGGTATGATCACCGCAAATGATTTAAAAATTGTCACTCAACGCGTGCCAACAGAATCCGAATTACGCGATTTATTATTCGCTTGGAAAGTGGCGAAATTTGTAAAATCCAACGCAATTGTTTACGCAAAAAATTTACAAACCATTGGCGTGGGCGCAGGCCAAATGAGCCGCGTGAATTCTGCGCGCATCGCGGCAATTAAAGCAGAACATGCTGGTTTACAAGTTGCTGGTTCGGTTATGGCTTCTGATGCCTTCTTCCCATTTCGCGATGGTATTGATAACGCTGCAAAAGTGGGTATTGCTGCTGTGATTCAACCCGGCGGCTCAATGCGTGATGAAGAAGTGATTGCCGCTGCCAATGAACATGGAATGGCGATGGTGTTTACGGGCATGCGTCACTTCAGGCATTAAAAACAAACCTCACCCTAACCCTTCGTAAGGGGAGGGGACAAATCTCGCTTCGCATAAAGCAGGAGTAAAGTTCCTCCCCCTTGCCAACGACTGCATGGATGCAGGAGGTAGAGCAACGCAGGAGTAGTTGCCGAGAGGGAGGTTAGGAGGGGGGTGAAGATTTAGAATTAGATAATCGAAATTAAACGAGCAACCAACATGAACATTTTAATCATCGGCAGCGGCGGACGCGAACACGCGCTGGCCTGGAAAGCTGCACAAAGCAAACAAGTTGAAAAAGTCTTTGTTGCTCCCGGCAACGCAGGAACAGCGCTTGAATCCAAATTGGAAAATATCGCGATTGATGTTTTAAATTTTCCGGCGCTTGCTGATTTTGCCGAAAAAAATAATGTCGGTTTAACCATTGTTGGTCCCGAAGTTCCTCTCGTTGCCGGCGTTGTAGATTATTTCCAATCGCGCAAACTTTTATGCTTCGGCCCCAGCAAAGGCGCAGCACAACTTGAAGGCTCAAAAGCTTTTACCAAAGATTTTCTCGCACGCCACAAAATTCCAACAGCTGATTATCAAAACTTTGTTGAAGTTGAACCTGCACTCGCTTACTTGAGAAAAAAAGGTGCGCCAATTGTTGTTAAGGCAGATGGCCTCGCTGCAGGTAAAGGCGTAATTGTTGCAGAAACTTTACAACAAGCTGAAGACGCAGTGCGGGATATGTTATCCGGCAACGCATTTGGCGATGCCGGATGCCGCGTTGTGATCGAAGAATTTTTAGCCGGTGAAGAAGCCAGTTTTATCGTGATGGTCGATGGCAAAAATGTGTTGCCAATGGCAACCAGCCAGGATCACAAACGCGTTGGCGATGGCGACACTGGCCCTAACACCGGCGGCATGGGTGCCTATTCCCCTGCTCCGGTTGTCACACAATCAGTTCATGATCGCGTAATGAAAGAAATTATTTATCCAACCGTGAATGGCATGGCTGCTGAAGGTAATACTTATGTTGGATTTTTATATGCCGGTTTAATGATTGACGTATCAGGCACACCCAAAGTGATCGAATACAATTGCCGCTTCGGTGACCCGGAAACCCAACCGATTATGTTGCGTTTGCAATCCGATTTGGTTGAACTTTGTTTGTCAGCACTCAACGGTAATCTGGATAAGATCACTGCAGAATGGGATTCCCGCGCATCAGTTGGTGTTGTATTAGCCGCAGGTGGATACCCCGACAGTTACAACAAAGGCGATATCATTTCTGGATTACCCACAACCGAAGTCACCGGTGAAAAAGTTTTCCACGCAGGCACCGCACAAAAAGATGGCAACACAGTTACTAACGGCGGACGTGTTTTATGTGCAACAGCACTGGGCAATACAGTCTCCGAAGCGCAGCAGCGTGCATATAGGCTTGCAGAAAAGATTAACTGGAAGGGGATGTTTTATCGGAAGGATATTGCTTATAGGGCAATAGACAGGGAACAAAAATAACCGTCAATAAAAGTAAAAAAACCGCCAAGCGCGGTTTTTTTACTTTTATTTCTTTGAAATCACCCACCTAATATTATTTTTGACTATTTGATCAAAAATTAGCCTGTAAAATCAGTTTTTTTCTTATCATTTGTGTATATTGCCCAGCCTTACAAAGTATAAAAATGGTCTGCCCTATCCAAATTACCCCACTGGGCAGAATCAACGAAGTCTGGCAGTTATGGGGTACTGCTACCAATAAAAGATCGATAACAATGAACACATCCTCTGCAAATCAAAAATTATCCGTCGTTGAAAAAGTTGGCTATAGCCTTGGGGATTTGGCTGCGAACTTGGTTTTCCAGACCTTTGTAACTTTTATTGCCTACTACTACACCGATGTCTACGGCTTGGCACCCGACAAAGCGCAATGGGTAATCGGTACTTGTGGATTGTTAGGCGGTGTATTTTTAGCACCAATCATCGGCATTCTTGCAGATCGCACACGAACACGCTGGGGCAGCTATCGACCCTGGATATTGTTTTCATCCGTTCCTTTTTCAGTACTGATCTTTCTGACATTCAGTACGCCCGATCTTGGTGAAACAGGAAAAGTTATTTATGCATTCACTACACTCCTGTTGCTCATGTCACTTTACACGGCCAACAATTTACCTTACTCGGCATTGAGTGGTGTTCTAACAGGAAACATGGCGGAACGGAACAGTTTATCCAGCTATCGATTTGTCGCCGTTATGGTAGCGCAATTTATTATTCAAGCTTTATTGCGCCCATTGGTGTTGGTGATGGGTGATGGTAACGAAGCGGTAGGTTTTGAAAAAGTCATGCAGATTTTTGCAATCGCCAGTGTGATTTGTTTTGTTATCACGTTTCTGACAACCAAAGAAAGAATGCAGCCGGAAAAATCGGATAGCAGTATTAAACAAGATCTTATGGATCTGGTTTACAACTTACCTTGGGCGATTATGTTGATCTCGGTAGTCTTGCTCTTTATAACCCTTGCACTCAAAGGCGGCGCGTACGTTTATTACTTTAAATATTATGCTGATCCAAACAGCTTGACTCAATTTTTCGACACCATTGGTTTCAATCAATTAATTATCAACATCCAAAATATCTGGCCAAATTTTAAGTGGCCAAAAGAGCCTGATGCTTCTGCATTTGGATTATTTAATGGTGCAGGAATTCTAATGATGATTGTAGGAATTGGTTTATCCAAACCACTTGCTGATCGCTTCGGCAAACGCAATGTGTTTTCTATAGGTCTGTTTATTTCCACATTGTTTATTTTGATATTTTTGATAATCCCGCATGACGCTATTGGATTCATGTTCACCTCACAAATTTTGCATGGATTTACTTACGGCATAACCATTCCTTTGTTATGGGCGATGATCGCGGATGTCGCGGATTATTCTGAGTGGAAAAATTTCCGTCGTGCCACCGCTATTATTTTCTCTGCAATGATTCTGGGGCTGAAAGGCGGCTTGACGATAGGTTCCAGCGTTTTGGTAGGCCTGCTTGCCAATTATGGCTATCAACGTGGCTTGACAGTCCAATCAAATGAAACCATTGAAGGAATTAAATTAATTGTCAGCCTGTATCCTGCAATACCCTTCTTCATCATTTGTGCGCTGATGTTTTTCTACCCTATCCACAAACAAATGGAATCCAAAATCGAAATGGATTTAAACCAACGTCGCAAAGCGGCAGGCAAATAATTTTTTGATCTGAAGAGGCTATCTTATGGCTGAAGAAATGTTACCCGATGCTGAAGTTGCAAAATTAAAAGCACGTGCAATTGCACAACCACTGGTTGAACATATTTACACTGCGGATCCCTCTGCGCATGTGTTTGATGGGAAAATTTATATTTATCCATCACACGATATTGAAGCAGGTGTTCCCTTCAACGATAACGGTGACCACTTTGATATGCAGGACTACCATGTGATTTCCATGGATAGCCCAACCAGCCCTGCGATTGATAACGGCGTGGCGCTTCATGTGAAAGATGTTTCCTGGGCGGAGCGTCAAATGTGGGCGCCTGATGCAGCGCGCAAAAATGGAAAATATTATTTTTATTTTCCAGCAAAACGCAAAGACGGAATTTTCCAAATTGGTGTTGCAACAGGTGATTCACCTGTTGGCCCTTTCAAACCGGAACCCGAAGCCATCAAAGGTAGTTACTCTATTGATCCCGCAGTATTTGAAGATTCTGATGGTGAGTTCTACATGTATTTCGGTGGCATCTGGGGCGGCCAATTACAAAAATATCGCAACAATGTTTACAACGAAAAAAATGAAGAACCCGCTGATAATGAACCTGCATTAAGTCCACTCATTGCTCGCTTGACTGACAACATGAAAGAGTTCGCCGAAACACCGCGCGAAATTAAAATTCTCGATGAAAATGGCAAACCAATATTAGCGGGTGATCACGACCGTCGTTTCTTTGAAGCTCCATGGATGCACAAATACAACGGCCAATATTATTTTTCTTATTCAACCGGTAATACACATTTTCTGTGTTATGCCACTGGTGATAATCCTTATGGCCCATTCACCTATCGTGGAAAAATTTTAACGCCAGTCGTCGGCTGGACAACACACCATTCGATTTGTGAATATCAAGGCCAATGGTATTTGTTTTATCACGATTCCATTTTGTCAAAAGGCATTACCCATTTGCGTTCCGTGAAAATGTCGCCCATCACTTATAACCCCGATGGCAGCATTGTGACGATTGATCCTTATCGGGACGAATAAAAAGTTGTATCACTTGAAAATCAACGTACAATGCCCAAACTTGATGTAGGACGCTGGTTATTTCGATCAGGGTTTTATGTCAATTGGGGCCGATTTGGATTCGACGACGGTGACAAAGTCCAAGGTGCATGTGGTGATGACAGCGAATCACCTTAATCCAAAGCTGTACTTGAATAGTCGCAAACGACGATTCTTACGCTCTAGCTGCTTAATCGCAGCTAGCGGTTTTTAGCAAGGTGCCAGTGCCGCGTTAAAAACTGTCATATAGAACTGGATCGCCGCAAAGCCAGCCTGGTGCCGCGCGGTTAAACTCTTACAGGATCGCCTTTATCGCCCTGACCGCTGGGTAGTTAAGGGTTAAATCAATAAACGGAACTAAACATGTAGAGCCTTCGATGGAGTGCTGGCGGACGGGGGTTCAAATCCCCCCGGCTCCACCAATAAACAAAGGTCACCTTCGGGTGGCCTTTTTTATTTGTGGCGTCGGGTTGGATACATAACCCCCTGGGCTCACAAAAATGCAGGAAAGCATTTTTGCACAGCGCAGCTGCCCGAAGGGGCGAGGTACAGGAAGTACCGAGTGACAAAATCGTCTGGAACGATTTTGGACGGCCGAAGGGCCGCCGCGTAGCGGTCAAGCGCGGGATGCGCGAGATCAAATCCCCCCTCTCTAGTTTGAACTCGCCGGGGTCATCTGAACCGCCGTCCACAAACCATGGCACCAATCCCCAGTAACGTTTAGTATTCCCCCCAACATAAAAATTTGGCGGACATAATCATGAATTCAATTGATGAACTCAAAATCGCAATGCGAAGATTTGCAGACGATCGAGATTGGGATCAATTCCACTCACCGAAAAATCTATCCATGGCGCTAGCAGGTGAAGCGGGCGAACTTCTTGAATGTTTTCAATGGTTATCCGAAGAAGAATCAAAAAATCTATCAGAAAAACAATTACTCGCAGTAGCTGATGAAATAGCTGATATACAACTCTATTTGATCCGATTAGCAGATAAGCTTGGGTTAAACATATTGGCTGAATGCAATCGAAAGATGGCTGTTAACGCTGAAAAATACCCAATAGATAAATCAAAAGGTAAATCCAACAAGTACACCGATATATAAAAAGGAAATGTAAATGTTAGTTTACACCGCCAGTAAAGACGAATTCATTCGAGACATACGATCCAATAGAATTGAAGAGATTATTGATAATGAAGTTTCAAGGAAGCTTAATCGCAACTCACCGAAAAGTGAAATATTATCCTGGAAGAACTCGCTGGATTACATGTTTCGAATTTTGGTAGACCCCGCTATACCGGCGACAGCTGGAGTAGCGATTGAATACAACATTCCACTAACCAATAGACGAGTTGATTTTATCCTTACAGGAAAAAATCATGACCGAATTGACACGGCAATAATTGTCGAGTTAAAGCAATGGCAAGAAGTTGAAAAAACGTCAAAAGATGCCATCGTAAAGACACTTTTAGGTGGAGGAATTAGAGAAACCAATCATCCTTCATATCAGGCCTGGTCGTATGCAGCACAAATACAAGATTTCAATGAAACCGTGAGATTGGAATCAATTGCATTGCAACCATGTGCATATCTGCACAATTTAAAATCTTCCAAAGCTATCAACGACACTTTCTACTCATATCATACAGAAAAGGCACCTGTTTTTATTTCTGATGATGCAATGCGCCTTTCAGAATTCCTTAAACAACATGTTAAGTATGGTGATTCAGATAACATAATGTATCGAATCGAGCATGGTGTTATAAAGCCATCGAAAACTTTAGCAGATAGCTTATCTTCAATGATGAAGGGCAATAGAGAATTTATTTTACTGGATGAGCAAAAACTCGTCTTCGAAACGGCAATAGATTTAGCCCATCGTGCCCAAAATGGCAAAAGACAGACTCTAATAGTTAAAGGAGGCCCGGGAACAGGAAAATCAGTTGTTGCGATAAATCTACTCGTAGAATTAACAGCACGCGAAATGCTAGTGCAATATACCAGTAAAAACTCCGCACCTCGCGAAATTTTCAAAAACAAACTCACCAAAACTCTGAAGCGAACAGCTATCGATAACATGTTTAAAGGTAGTGGCAACTATGTTGATAGCAACGAAAATTTGTTCGATGTGCTAATTGTAGATGAAGCACATCGCCTAAATGAGAAATCAGGACTTTATTCAAATTTAGGCGAGAATCAAATAAAAGAAATTATTCACGCATCCAAAACAAGTATTTTCTTTATTGATGAAGATCAAAGGGTAACTCTTCAAGATATTGGGACTGTAGAATCTATTAGAGAATTTGCGAAAAAGGCTGGCTCAGAAGTCACATTGATGGAGCTGGAATCTCAATTCCGATGTAATGGTTCCGATGGCTATCTTTCATGGGTAGATCATGCGCTACAAATTCGTGAGACTGCCAATCCCGATCTTTCTGACATAGATTATGAGTTTCGGGTATTTGACGACCCGAACAAACTTAGAGATGAAATTATCGAAAAAAATAAAGTCAACAATAAATCCCGTATGGTTGCTGGATACTGCTGGGACTGGGCGGGGAAAGATGACACATCCATTTTTGATATAACGATTCCAGAATTTAATTTCAAAGCCCGATGGAATTTGAATCAAGAAGGCTACCTATGGTTGTTGTCTCCAACGTCAGTTCATGAAATTGGCTGCATTCATACATGCCAAGGACTCGAGGTAGACTACATCGGTGTTATTATCGGACCGGACTTTGTTATCAGGAACAAGCAAGTTATTATTGATGCGAACACACATCCATTGAGAGACAAAGCGGTCAAAGGACACAAGTCTCTATTCAAGAAAAAACCTACTGAAGCTAAAAAGAAAATAGATCTTGTCATAAAAAATACCTACAGAACTCTGATGACCAGAGGTCTAAAAGGTTGTTATCTTTATTGTACAGACGCAGAGACTCGAGAGTATTTTTCAAGTTTTATACGAAATCAATCAAATCAAGATCAACCCGCTGTTAGGCCTGAACCTTATCAAGGTCTGCCATATTCCGTTGTACCTTACCAGAAAGCAAAACCATTTAACGGCTTTGTTCCAATTTATGATATTGCCGCCGCCGCAGGCAATTTTGGCTCAGTTCAAAATATTTATGAATGTGATTGGGTCGAGCTGCCGGAAGAATTTTCCACAAAAGAAGGAATGTTTGTTATTCGTGTAGTGGGTGAATCTATGAACAAACGCATACCTAACGGTTCTTGGTGTTTATTTAAAGAAAATCCCGGTGGTACAAGAAATGGAAAAGTCGTGTTAGTTCAACATCATGAAATTTCTGATCCTGATAACGCCAGTTCTTTCACAGTAAAAATATACCACAGTGAAAAACGTCATGTTGAAAACCAGTTAATAAATGAACGAGTAATCTTATCTCCAGATACTACATCTTTTGGATATTCCGACATCATTATAAAAGGCGATGACCTATCTGAGTTTCGAGTCATTGGTGAATTAGTGGCTGTGCTTTAATTCACTGAGTAAGTTTTGAGTAGTAAAGTTATTCTATAGTCTTTAATAAACAAAAAAAGTGATCGAAAATATTTCCGGGAAATTTATTTACAACCCACTTTAGCATCAGGATTGGTCAGCATGACCAATCCCAACTCCACGCCACTAAAAAACTCTATGCAAAATTACCGATTAATGCAGAAGGTGTGGTTTCCACTCTAAAAGGTCATCAGCCACAATCTGAATTAGCCTCGGACAATCCGTTAAGTGGATGGCATGCGAATTTAATTTTGTTGACGATATCAGTCATTACCGAACCGGTGCTTGGTTAGCCCAAAGACCTTGTAGTGTGAAAGGACAAAAAGATTATATTTGGCCGCAGAGAGCCATGCTGGAATTATTGTCAAACTAATGAATTCCTAATCCACAAAAGTTGATCACCTGGCTTGACACAATAACTGGATATTCATACAGTGAACGAAATTGAATTAATAATTCAAAGACGCATACAACAGGGATCACGCCATGAGCCAAAACCAAATACAACTCTTTAAATCCAACGATGGACATGTCTCGCTTGAGGTGTCACTGAAAAATGACACTGCTTGGCTGACGCAGGCGCAGATGTCTGAACTCTTCGAACGTGACCAATCTGTGATCTCCCGCCATATACGTAATGTGTTTACGGAGAAAGAGTTACCAGAGGAAAGCAATATGCAAAAAATGCATATTGCTTTATCGGACAAACCCGTAGCTTATTTTTCACTGGATGTGATCATCTCAGTCGGCTACCGCGTCAAATCACAGCGTGGTGTGCAGTTCCGCCAATGGGCGACACACACCCTGAAACAACATTTGGTTCAGGGCTACACCCTCAATCAAAAGCGCCTGAAAGAGCGCGGTATTGAGTTTGAGCAGGTTATTAAGTTGCTTTCTCAGACGCTTGAGAATCAATCGCTGGTAAACCCTGAAGGTGCGGCGGTTGTGAATGTTATTCATGACTATGCGCGTAGTTGGAGTTTATTGCAGGGTTATGACGAGCAGTCATTGGGTGATAAGAATGCCAAGCAACGTGATATGGTCGCGTTGGATTTTAATATGGCGCTACAAGCAATTGGCGAATTGAAACAGGAACTGATTGCAAAAGGTGAAGCGACTACGCTCTTCGGGCAATTGCGTGGCGATGGTTTGGCATCGGCAATTGCGACTATTGAACAAGGCTTTGGTGATGATTTGTTTTATCCCAATATTGCCAGCCGTGCAGCGCATTTACTTTATTTTGTAATCAAGAATCATCCATTAGCAGACGGCAACAAACGCAGCGGTTCATTTTTATTTTTGTGGTATTTGCGAATGAACCAATTCTTTTTGGCAAAACCCGTCGAGCAATTAATTAACGACAATACTTTAGTTGCTTTGGCTTTATTGGTAGCGGAAAGCAAACCTGATCAAAAAGAATTAATGATTCGTTTGGTTGAACATTTTATTTTGTTGAAAGATGAGTAATCGAAATCCCAAGCGATTGTTTTAACCACTCTAAACCGAACCTAACACTTCAATGGTTCTACCTTTCTGATTTCTATGGTAGTTTCCGCGCGCTGGCGTAATAATCGGTCCGGGAAATATAAACGCGAGCGCTCGATAATAAAACCCTACAGGTGAAAGCGGTAAACCCAGTCGGCAAATGAAATAAGTAAGCCTTATACGGCTCAACACAATTTGAATCAACAAGAGATTCCGACCTATGCCTCTCCCTTTATTAGTGACGGGAATGTTTTCCTGTAAACCGGGTGTGCGCTGGCGCGCTGGCGTGTTGCGCGGCCTGTTAGCCTTGAGCCTGATACCCGGTCTTGTGAGCTGTAAAAGCGATCAAGATGTCAAAGTACTTAAGCTGGCACACAACCTCGACCAGACGACTTCCGTGCACCGCGCAATGAACATGATGTCTTCACGACTGGCCGAGTTATCCAATGGCTCAATGCGCATTGACATTTACCCGAGCGGCCAACTCGGGCAAGAGCGTGAATACATAGAGTTGCTTCAAATCGGCAGTCTCGCCATGACCAAAGTCTCTGCCAGTCCGATGGAAGGATTTGTACCGGAGATGAAGATTTTCAGTATTCCCTATGTCTTTCGCGATGAAGAACATCTCTGGCGCTTTTTGGAAAGTGAAAAAGGCAAAGCCATGCTCGTCAAGGGTGAAGACAAGCGTTTGCGCGGTGTCGGGTATTACGACGCAGGCAGCCGCAGTTTTTACAGCCAGTGCGGTACCAATCGGCCGATACGCAAGCCGGATGATTTGGCGGGTTTGAAGGTACGTGTGCAAGAAAGCCAAACCTCGGTGCGCATGATTCAGGCATTGGGCGGGTCTGCTACGCCTATCGCCTGGGGCGAACTTTACACCGCACTGCAGCAGGGTGTGGTCGATGCGGCGGAAAATAATCCGCCCAGTTTTTATTTATCCAAGCATTTTGAAGTCTGCAAGCTGTACACCATTGACGAACACACTGCAGTGCCCGACGTGATTCTGATCAGCAGTTACATTTGGAACACCCTCAACCCGCAACAACAAGCCTGGCTACAACAAGCGGTTGACGAATCGATCGTCTACCAACGCAAGCTTTGGGCTGAGTCCACGCGTGAAGCACTGGATGCCGTAAAAGCCGCTGGCGTCGAGGTGATTTATCCCGACAAATCCGAATTTCAGGCGAAGGTGCAAGCCATGCATGAATCCTATCGCGGTGAGCCAGTGCATGACTTGCTCGAATACATCAAAGCCATGCCTTAATGCCGGGAGACATAATCATGCGCAAATTATTGAATCATCTGGATCGCATTCTCGCGGTTTTTTTAATGCTCTTAATGGCAGCTATTGTGATCGACGTGACCTGGCAGGTGCTGTCCCGTTTTATCGTCGGCAAACCCAGCTCATTCACTGAGGAGATTGCTCGCTTTTTGTTGGTGTGGATCGGTGTATTGGGTGCCGCCTATGCATTTCGCACTCACGCCCATCTGGGGCTGGATCTGGTCACCAATAAATTGCCGTTCGAAAAACGTGTCCGCGCCGATATTGTGGCGCAATTGGTGAGCTTCGCCTTTGCCGCCAGCGTGTTGGTGTACGGCGGAATCAAACTGGTGCAATTGCAATTAATGCTCGGACAAACCTCTGCGGCGCTGCAAGTCAAAATGGGTTACATCTACAGCGTCATTCCTCTGGCAGGGGTACTGATCTGCATCTATGCCATAGACAACATCATCACTGTGCGTGAGCGTTTGAATCAACCCGCTCACGGCGACAGCCTTAACTAATTCGAAAAAGGTTCATCGCTATGGAACTCTCAATTATTGTGTTACTGGTTTCTTTTCTGGTGCTGTTGCTGCTGAACGTCCCTATCTCCATCAGCATCGGTGTGGCGACTCTGTTAACCATGCTGTTTACGATTGATATGGAACCTGCACTGGTCACCATCGCACAGCGTATGGCCAGTGGTATTAACAGTTTTGCACTACTCGCCATTCCGTTTTTTATTCTCTCGGGTATTTTGATGGGTCGCGGTGGTATTGCGCATCGGTTGATCGAATTTGCCAAAGTGTTTTTCGGCATGTTGCCCGGTGGTTTGGCATTCGTGAATATCATTAGCTGCACACTCTTCGGTGCAATTTCAGGATCAGCAGTCGCGGCCACTTCAGCGATTGGTGGTTTTATGGTGCCGGCGATGAAAAAAGAAGGTTACGACAAAAACTTCAGTGGCGCAGTTACTGTCACGGCTTCAACCACCGGCCTGCTAATTCCACCCAGCAATATTTTGATCGTCTACTCGCTGGCCAGTGGTGGCGTTTCGATTGCAGCCCTGTTTATCGCCGGTTATTTACCCGGTCTTTTACTCATGCTGGGTTTAATGATTTCCTGTGGTATTTACGCCAAAGCCAAGGGTTATCCTGTTGGCGAGCGAATGACGGCGCGTGAAGCGGTCAAGAAAACGCTGGATGCAATTCCCAGCTTGTTTTTAATCGTGTTGGTGATTGGCGGCATTATCAAAGGCTATGTCACTGCCACCGAAGCCAGCGTTATTGCGGTGCTCTACTCGTTATTGTTATCGATAGTGTTTTATCGTCAGGTAAAAGTCAGCGAGCTGCCCGGCATTCTCATTAAATCGGTTGAGACCACCGCTATTGTGATGCTGCTGATTGGCACCTCGTCGGCAATGTCATGGATACTGTCTTACGAAAATATTCCACAAACGATTAGCAATGCACTCATCACTTTGAGCGACAACCCCATTTTGATTTTATTGATCATCAATCTGGTGTTGTTAGTCGTGGGTATTTTTATGGATATGACGCCGGCAGTGTTGATTTTCACTCCGATCTTTTTGCCGGTGGTGATGGAACTGGGCATCTCTCCCTTACATTTCGGCATTATCATGGTGCTGAATTTGTGTATCGGTTTATGTACACCGCCCGTGGGCAGCGTGCTGTTTGTCGGCTGTGGTATTGCCAAAACCACCATCGCACAGATGGTTCGCCCTTTATTGCCCATGTATTTTGCGATGTTTGTAGTCTTGATGCTGGTGACCTACATCCCCTGGATCAGCGAAGCATTGCCACGTTATTTTGGTTTGATCAAATAACGCCTGATGCCATCAACACTTTGCTAAACACGCCGGGTTTATACCCGGCGTTGTTTTTTCATCGCAAAAATTTCAGAACTCCTGGCCATAAAGTTATAAGCACATAAATATTCAGTATTTCCCATTCAGTGTTTTGATCCCTAGCATGCGCCCCAATCACCTTTTCCGAGCTTATGGGAACAACATGAAAATTCGCGATTTGGATTTATCGGATACGCCGATTAATCAGGAACATCAGGCACTGGGCATTCCACCGGTTGAGCAAATTCCCCTGCACCCCGTTATTCGTACTGCTGTCTGGTTTGCGGCACTGACATTGATTGGATTGATTGCGCTGGGGATTACACGCCTGTTTGGTAACAGCTGGGACCAGGGGATAGAGACCATCCAATCGACACTTGATGACTCAATGTTCTGGAATGCACTGCTGGTGGGTTTGCTCGCACAAATAGTGGATGGTGCTCTGGGCATGGCTTACGGTTTAACGTCCACCAGTTTCCTGTTGGCAACCGGCGCATCCCCTGCCCTTGCCAGCGCATCGGTTCATATGGCGGAAGTATTTACTACCGGTATCTCGGGAATATCCCACGCAAAATTTGGTAACGTGGATAAAAAATTATTTTTGCGTTTGTTAATTCCGGGCATTATCGGCGGACTTTTGGGTGCATTGTTGGTCACGCAAATCGATGGTAAAACACTCAAGCCTTTTATCACCGTTTATTTATTGTTGATGGGCATTTATGTTCTCACCAAAGCATTCAAAAAACATATCAAGACGCGCAAAGGCGAACCCAAACATGTTGCCAAACTCGCATTGCTGGGTGGCTTTGTTGACACATCCGGCGGTGGTGGTTGGGGCCCGGTAGTGACGACCACTTTAGTCGGCACCGGCCATGATCCACGTACCACTATCGGCTCGGTAAATTTCGCCGAATTTTTTCTAACACTCACCAGTGCTGCATCACTTTTTATTCTGGTTGATGAAACCATTTGGCATGTGGTGGCCGGTTTAATTATCGGTGGATTATTTGCAGCACCTTTTGCCGCTTATGCCTGTAAAAAATTCTCGACCAAAACCTTATTGATTTTGGTGGGTTTGTTGATCAGTGGAATTTCAGTGTTTAATCTTTATAAAGTGTTGATTGGGTAGATGAATACCCAATCCAGGGATAATAATTTTGTCTACTGAAAAATTACATTAAACATTTTCAGAAAGACCTTTGTACGAATCCATTTTTGTTTAATTTCACTTCGTCATCTCTGCGAAGGCAGATTAATTTTGATTGGTGCAAAACTCTTTCAGAAAATAATTTGTCGCATTTTTCAATTTAAAATAGTATTTTTTAAATTTCATCATGGATATGAAATTATTGACGCCATAAATATTCAACGATAACTATTTTAGTTGATATACAAATTTCTATGCCATTTTTTCACGGCTGGTAAATTGTCAGTGCTGGACTACACTGGGTTTTCCAATTCATAAGGAGAGAAAAATGTTACCAATAAAAACCGAAATAAAATTAAAAACGCTAATCGCCACTTTTCTTTGCTACATCCTTTTTGGCGCCAGTATATCGAGTCAGGCGCAAACATCCGGGCAAGTTTCCGTTAATGGTTTGCAACAACTGATGTTTTACCGCAGCTTTGTGCAAGATGATGCCGATTGTAAAAATCAGGTTACAACAAAAAATGGAAAACCTGTTTTCAATGAACCTTATTCAGCAACCGCAGCAGCAACCTGCCCCGATGCATTTGCCTGGGTACAACTGGCCGATGCAATTTCCAAAAGTTGGTGGAATTGGGGCATAGATCAAACCATCTGGCCACAAAATCCGTGGCCGCTTTGTTCGGATACACAATCCACTAATTGTTGTGATCCCAACGCCAAAATTAATCCGAATGGACAACCATCAGCACACTGCCCGGTGTTCCGTGCTGACTACAAATCTCCCAGTCCACTACCCACAGTACCCAACGGAGATCCTACTAAAGTTATTATGAACCACGGAGGTTTGACTCCGGTTGATGTGCTTGATCCGGGAAGATTGTTGCGTGATCTGGAACTGGAATTGGTATTCCGTAACAAATCCATGGTCGATTATATTTACCGAAATGATTTGTACTCAAAAGAAGGATTGGGTGTGCGCAACTGGGCGCAAAATGCAGCGTTAACTGCAGGTCAAATTTCTGCTGCACACAAATTGGAGGTGCGATTTCCGGTTGATGCTGTGATGGTAAAAGCCGATTTTTTACATCAGGACATTATGCTCGCCAGAGGCTTGATCAAAAAAACTGACGCGCAGGGCAACCTGTTGGCAGTACCGAATAATCCGCAATACCCTTACCTCACTGTCAAACTGGATGACAATTCACAGCCTGGCAGCAAACCCGGAATTTATTACATGTTGGCCATGACCAATGCCTCGAAAAACTTACCTGTCTGGCATTGGTATGCGTTGGAACATGTGGCGAATCAGGGGCGCTGTGATTACATCGGTTGTAACGACAGTTTTGGTTACAGTGTAAATGGCAAAGCGCAAGCAGGAGCTGATTTTGGGCACACATTTATTCCGCCCAAAATAAAATTGAATGACGATATTACGCAAAACGCCAGCCCGATTTTTAAAACCGGAACTGTCTATGACCCTGCTGAAACCGGAGAAAAAATAACGCCTGAATTGCAGGCTTTATTTAAAGCTATGGGTATAGCAACCTCCAAGTCAGACAACAATCCCAACGTCATTTCAAAAGATGACCCCGCCTGGCTTAACTATCGTTTGAAAGGAACCCAATCCAGTTTTACAACGCTGGGGGGAATTCCCACTGGTACCGGTGCAACCATTACCGAAGGAGGATTTGTTAATTCAGCCTCTTGTGCAACCTGCCACAGTCAGGCATCGGTTAACGCACAGGGTCAGGCAGGTATGCAAGGTGTGGGGGCTACATGGAGACCCAATTTATTCGGCTTCAACGAAGTTGAAATGGGATCACCCAACCCCGCCTGGTTTTATTCAAACGGCGGCCCCAATGTCAACGCAACACAAATCGATTTTATTTGGGGAATTTTGGGAGCCAATTGTATTAATCCCGGTGCAGATAACAATTGCGCCAGTTACCCATTACATAATTTTAAAACGCCATTTGCGGTGGATACCTGGATAATCGGTTCCAACCCACAACAAAATCTTGTTGATACATCGGGTGCACCTGCAAAGATTACACTGCGTAATTTCCCCAAGTGGCAAACAAGCGGCTCGACTTTTACTTACCCTGCAGCAACCAGCTCGGGAACAGTGAGTTTTAGTTATGCACTGACAAATGTTTCCAATGATTGCCCGGCCAGTTTTGTGGTCACCAGTCAGGACAGCAATGGCAATCCTGTTAATACTGTATCCAAATTAAATCCTGCTGAATCCCAGGCAAGTTTTCCAATCAGCACGGGCAATTCTTTTGGGTTTGCATTAAATGGCGAAGCGCAACCCAATAACTTTGGCTGCAAGTCAAACGGTCAGCAAGTCAGCTTCACTATTTCAAATTTTGCTTTCACACCTCACTAAACCTGCAGCGGGTGATTCTTCGGAATCACCCGCTTTTCAGTTTTATTTCCATCCGTTTTATTTCTATCAAAAACATTAATATTTTTTAGAAGGAATTCATTATGAACAGGTTATTTCATTCAAAAAAAATCACGTCGATTATTGCGTTATTATGCTGTTCAATTTCTTCCGTCTTTGCACAGACAGGAACATCCAGCAGTGCCGCATCATCCCAAGCGAGTTATTCAATTGTTATTGAATCAAACGTACCAAGCGATATTACTGGCGGCGCACCCAATGCAGATTTGAAAACAGCTGCTGTGTTTGCATGGCAAGAATTTATCGCATTGAATTGGCCAGCGATGAGCGGTAGCCGCGACAAACCGGATAACACCAAATATTTTGGCAAAACTACTGGTGGCCCATTGGTTTGGGAAACCTTTAGGCATAAAGCAGAAATATTTCCTGCCAGCGGAAAACCTCACGGATATTCCCAAGGCTCTTCAGCTGATTATGGTTATGATGAGCCACCCCAATATGTATATTCCTCGAATATTTCAGCCTGCCCTTCCGCTGCACCGAACACTTCATCTGCCTCTTCGTCTTCCCAGGGGACAATAACAACACCCTGGGTAAACCTTGATGAAAATAGTCAAATTGGTTTGGCAAAAATGTTTGCGGGTGTTGCACCGGATACTTACGGAAAAACCAGTCAACAGATTTTATTTTTGGCTAAAGCGAATCGCACTGAATATCTCTATGTTGCAAAAAATAAATGGTATGGGGATGTCACACCACCTTTTGCCGCCACCGCAAAAAATCTCGCCGCCACTCAAAAAAGTGCACCTCCTGGCAGCAGCCAATTTGTCAGCTTTCCGTTTGGAACCATCGAAGTAAAATCCGCCTGGCGCCAACTCACGCAAACTGAACTTGCCAGTGGAAAATTCCACACCACAACTGTCCGCTATTACGAACAATTACAATCAGCAAGTGCCAATATCACTGCAACCAATACCAGTGCAACCAGTGCGAGCAGCTCAAGTGCACCCGCCGCGCCTGTAATTTGTTATAGGGACGCCACCTGGGGATTGGTTGGCTTGCACATTATTCAAAAAACACCTACCGCACCTTATTTTATTTTTGCCACTTTCGAACAGGCAGATAATTTATTGGATACTGATGGCAATCCGATAGAAGATGTGGATGGAACGCTTATTCGAAACGCAGACAAAACACCGATGAACCCGCAAATTATTTCGAAAAACGCGACATCAGCAAATCCTGCATCACCGGAATCGATTCAATCCCTTTCTCCAAAAACCGCGAACTGCACGCCGGGTGATTCACTTTATTATCAAAATATTCCCACTCAGGGAAATCTTGTTAACCCGCTACCTAAAGGAACTGTATGCATTCAAAAACGGGTTCACGATATTCCTGCTGATATTATTGCCATCAATAAGATTGCCCACCAATCCATAAAAAATTACAACACAGCAAACAAGATTAAATCCTCGCCGTGGAGTTACTACAAATTAATTAATGTGCAATACAAACCCATTCTAGGAAAGGTTCCAGGCATGGACTACACAGCTGCGGATGCAGCCACTTTTTATCAAGCGAATTCCATGATAGAAACAGATTACAACCTGCAAGTTTTCAGTGGCGTATTCCAGCATGCATTAAAAAATTCGCCCTCGACTCCTTACAATAATTTAATTACTGACTTTAATGCCGATGGAACACCAGCAGTGAATACACGATATGCAGGCACAAGCTATAACATGGGAGGCTGCATGGGCTGCCACGGCAATGCACAAGCAGCAGGCAGTGATTTCAGTTTTATTTTACTGGGACAACGCGTCACACAACCCGACACCCTGGGTGAAATCAGCGCGTCTGGCAGCAACATTATGACTCAATATTAATTGAGTTAATTAGGAAGCGTCAGTTATGCGAAATTTTGGGATAACTGACGTGTATAACAATTTTCTTTACTGGACGTTAGCAGCAATATTTCTTTCGCACGTGTCATAGCGACATATAACAAACGCATTTGTTCGGGGATATCGGTTTCAGTATCTTTCAATTGACCAATACCTGCGACGATTACACGCGTGAACTCAAGCCCTTTGCTGCTGTGTTGGGTCACCATGGTGACCTTGTCATTTTCCGGGTTGTAATTTTTTCGGTTATTTTTAATTAGCCAGCTGTGGGGAATACTGTGTTGCTTCATGGCCTTTTGCAATGCCGAGCTAAACGCGTAGTCGCCGTAAATAATGGCCATGTCTTTCCATGACACGCCTTCTGCATGCCACTTTTTTAAACACCTGCAAATAAATTCGATTTCTTCTTGCATGTTATGTATTAATTTGAAAACCGGTTTTGGGCCGGAGCTGCCAGCAACTTGCGGCATGATCAGTGGCACTGAATCGTCATCCGTGGTTTTTTCCTGCATAAATTCTTTGGCGAATTCAAATGCGAATTGCAAAATTTCACGAGTGTTGCGGTAATTTAATTTCAGGATACTGGTCCGGCCACGTGCCTGGATACCCACACTGGACAAGGTGAAATTCAAATTGGATTTCTTTTTATAAATGGATTGCGCATCGTCATAAAGTAGTAGTAATGAATTGGTTTCCTTATCGATCATTTGCACCACTAATGTTAGCCATTCAGCTTCGAAATCGTGACCTTCATCAATTAAGACTGCACCGTATTGCTCACGTGGAATTAATCCCTGCTCAACACCCCGAATTACACTCAGCACTTGCCTTTCCCAAACCGGTTGTTGGCCTTTGATTAAATCGACATGATAAGTACGCAACTGTTGCCCGCACCAATCGTGAAAATGATAAACCTGAACCTGATCACCTATTCCTTTATTGCGCATCATCGACCGCAATTTCGCGGCCAAGGTAATGTTGTAACACAGTACTAAAATGGGCTTTGATTGGGTTTGTGCGAGATACCAACAGCGAAAACCCAGGATCAAAGTTTTGCCAGAACCCGCCACACCATGCACCACCCTGTGGCCCTCACCAAAACTGCGAGCCAATTGTTCCTGTTGCATATCCATAACCTTAACAATATCGGGGACAGCAAAAACGTTTGATTCTTTATCATCAATAAATAAATCATCCGTCTGGATACAAATTTCAGGAAATAGATGCGCACGAATGCGATCAACTTGCGGCAAGGTTAATTTTTGTGGAAATTGATAATTCAACATGTTCCACAAACGCTGCTGAAATTCTTCTGGGTCGGTTTTTTCAAACATATCATCCTGAAAAATAATCTGATGCGCGGGTAATATTGCAGCGTTTTCGTCTTGAAGGTAAGGCTCAAGTTGCTTACGCAAAATATTGGTAAACACCACGCCATAACCATAAGGACATATCAAATTTCCTTTATGTCGCCCTTCGGTTTCCTGAAGCAACACATCTCGCTTTAATTGATTGACAACTTGATAGGCAGCTTGCCTGGCTTGTTCAATAGGATTGGCTTTATTGACCAAACCTTCATTGGTTAACAACTGAAACGTTTGGTGATTCATCGATTTAATATCGGGGAATTTCCAATCTTTGACTTCAAGAAATAATAGACCGCGTGCAGGATGAAGAATAATAAAATCCGGATAACGCCGATTGGAACCCACCGGGATATCGAACCAGCAGGAATAATCGTCCTCCAAAAATGCTTCCAGCCTTTGCCCGAAACGGCGTTCGCCCGGGGTCATTTTGGTAGACGCTGCTTTTATAGAAGGAATAATTTTTAGCATTTATCGTTTTTCATCATGTAATTACCGACAAATCATAACACTGCCTGTTCTATAAATTTACTATCAACAAAAATTGACCAATCTCTTCTTCGCAAAAACAAGGATTATCAATTATGCTTGAGCTTTAATTATAATTCTCATAAGAGGCATCAAGATGCGTTTTTCAAATCCCGGTTTTTTACTAGCATTTATTTTTTGTATTGCAACAATGGCTTGCAGTCCTCAGAAAAAAAACATATCTGCCAATATCGAAGTTGCACCGACATTACCCCAAATTGCAATTGTACCTGCACCGGTTTCCGTTACACCAACAACAGGCGAATTTCAATTAAGTGCTAATACCCAAATTCGGTTTAACAATGAAGAAATTATATCGGTTGCTCGATATTTTGCGAATCTGGCCAATCGCAGTACAGGTTTTAGTTTCGCATTGCATCAGGGCGAAGCAGAAAGAGATGCAATCAACCTGATTAAAGTTGATGCCAGTAGACTGGGAAATAGCAACAAAGAGGCTTACCGATTAAGTGTTGAATCTGATCGAATTAACATAGAAGCGCTTACCAATACGGGGCTTTTTTATGGCTTGCAAAGCCTGCGTCAATTATTACCCGTTGAATTCGACGCAAACGCACCTGTTAATTCCGTTGAATGGAAGGTTCCTGCAGTGCTGATTGAAGACCAGCCTTTGTATACTTATCGCGGTATGCATCTTGATGTTGCACGTCACTATATGCCCGTGTGGTTTATCAAACGCTATCTGGATTTATTAGCCTTTCACAAAATGAATTATTTTCACTGGCATCTGACAGATGACCAGGGCTGGCGCATACAAATAGATGCCTACCCATTATTAACAGAAAAAAGTGCATGGCGAAAAAATACCATTATTGGACACACGCAAGATCGCGACCCGCTGTTCGATCAACTGCCTGAAAGTGGTTTTTATACCAAGCAACAAATTCGTGAAATTGTTGCTTATGCAAATGAAAGACAAATTACGATTATTCCTGAAATCGATATTCCCGGTCATGCCTCAACAATTTTGCATGCTTATCCGGAATTGGGTTGTGGCAGGAATCAATCCGAAGTAAAAAGTACATTCGGCATATTTCAGGATGTGCTTTGTCCACACGAAAAAACTTTTGCATTTTTACACGATGTATTTGCTGAAGTTGCCGAACTGTTTCCAGGTGAATATATACATTTGGGTGGTGATGAAGTGTTAAAAGATCAATGGCAAGCAAGTGCATTTTGCCAGCAGCTCATGAAAAAAGAAGGTTTAAAGGATTATCATGAATTGCAAAGTTATTTTATTCGCCGTACTGCCAACATCATCACCGGATTAAATAAAAAAGTGATCGGCTGGAATGAAATTCTTGAAGGCGGTGTTGCTGAAAATGCCACGATCATGTCATGGCAAGGTATTGAAGCGGGTATCGCTGCTGCAAAAATGCAGCATGATGCAATCATGGCACCTTGGGAATTTACTTATTTTGATGCATTCCAAAGTCGCTCTGTAGACGAGCCGCTGACCATTCACGGTTTAACCAGTTTGAAAAAAGTTTATTCTTACAACCCAATGCCGGAAGCATTAAAAGACACTGAATATAAAAAACATATCTTGGGAGCACAAGGACAATTATGGACAGAATATGTTTCCACACCACGCAAAGCAGAATACATGGTATTACCACGCATGAGCGCACTGGCAGAGGTTGTCTGGAGTCCGATGGAAAAACAAAACTGGCAAAATTTTTCTTCGCGATTACCAGCCTTGTTCGCTCGCTTTGATCAAATGGATCTCAATGCTTCCCGTTCTGTTTTTACAGTTAATACAAACTATGAATTGCATGATAAAGGAGAAGCTGCACGACATCGGGTCAGTTTGAGTAGTGATACAGATTTAACCTCTATTCGCTATACCATAGATGGCAACAAACCCAATCATCAATCGCCAACCTATACAAAACCTTTTGAAATTTCAGGATCTACCCTGGTTCGCATACGCGCGCAAGATAAATACACTGGCGAATTTTATTACGAAACAAAATTGCGAAAAATATCGCACAAGGCTGTAAACGCAAAACTCACCTTTTTAAGCAGACCCAGTGCCGGGAATAATATTGATCCGGAAAAAATTTTGGTCGATGGCATAAGCGCGATGGATCAAGCTTTCCATACAGATGACTGGATTGCCTTTTGGGGAGATAAAGCCGATATCAACATTGAATTTGAAAACATTGAATCTATTTCCAAACTGGACTTTGCATTTAACCCCGGGAAACTGCGACAAATGTTTCCACCTGAAAAAGTAGAAATATTTTCATCTAAAGATGGACAGGAATGGGTTCTTTTGGCGAGCCTTGATCAAGGCCAACTGGCACAAGCACAACAAATTGTGCAGCTTACTTTCAATAAAACTGAAACCCGTCATTTGCGACTGGTAGCCTATATACATAAACCGCTTACCCATAATCCTTCAGGAACACCCAATACAGTGCCCTTGTATATGGATGAAATCATAATTAAATAAAAAGAGACAAACATGAATACAGAAAATCGCCAACAAAATAACAGCATATTGATACCCATGCTGATTATATGCGCCTTGTTTTTTATTTTTGGTTTCGTTACCTGGCTAAATGGTTCATTAATCCCTTTTTTGAAAATTATCTGTGAGCTGAATAATTTTCAAGCGCTACTGGTAACTTTTGCTTTTTATATCGCCTACACATTAATGGCACTTCCATCGGCAATCGTTTTAAAACACAGTGGTTACAAATCAGGAATTGTGTTGGGCTTAATCTGTACAGCCGTAGGCGCCTTAACGTTTATCCCTGCTGCGCAAATTCAACATTATTTTTTATTTTTAACTGCACTCTTTATTCTCGGCACAGGGCTCACATTACTACAAACTGCAGTTAACCCTTACCTTGTGTGTTGTGGCCCGCAAGAAAGTGCGGCCATGCGAATTAGTATTATGGGCTTATTTAATAAAGGCGCTGGCATAGTGGTTCCTATAGTCTTTACTGCGCTGATATTAACCGGCATGGATAAGTTCGAACCACAAGTACTTGCAACACTTGACGAACAAGAACGTTCGGCACGGCTCGCTGAATTATCGTCAAGATTAATTGGTCCTTATCTGATTATGGCGGCAGTGTTGGCTGCATTTGCTATTTTTATAAAATTGTCACCCTTACCGGAATTGCAATTTACCGGTAACGAAAACAAATCTGAAATTCGTACTCTTGATATTTTTAAATTTTCACACACAGTGCTCGGTGCATTCGCTTTATTTTTTTATGTTGGCGTTGAAGTGATTGCAGGTGACACCATTGGCCTTTATGGACAAAATATTGGCTTGAAGAATTTCGGTGCGCTCACTTCTTACACTATGAGTTGTATGGTGTTGGGCTATATTGTCGGGGTGATTTGCATTCCGCGCTTTCTAAGCCAGCAAAAAGCATTAATCGGCAGTGCATTATTTGGATTGATGTTCACATTGGGAATTTTATTTTCTTCCACAGAAAATTATTCGCTGGCCAATATTTTATATGCCTGGTCAGGAATTCCCGCCCTGCCCAACACAGTGTTATTTCTTGCGCTCCTGGGTTTTGCCAATGCCTTGGTGTGGCCAACCGTCTGGCCTTTAGCCCTGGAAGGTTTAGGTAAATATACTGCTGCAGGATCAGCATTATTAATTATGGGTATTGCAGGCGGCGCAATCTTACCTTTGGTTTACGGATATTTTGCCGAAATAAGCCATCCGCAAATCGCCTATTGGATGCTACTCCCCTGTTACGCCTATATTTTCTTTTATGCCGTAAAAGGGCACAAAATTAAAAAGTGGAAATGATGCATAAACCCCGCTATCTCGCTCTCGATGCCATGCGCGGTTTTACACTCGCGCTAATGATATTGGTCAACAGTCCAGGCTCCTGGACTGATATTTATCCTGCATTACGGCATGCTGATTGGCATGGCGCCACCATGACGGACATGGTGTTTCCATTTTTTTTATTTATTGTCGGCTCAGCGATGGTTTTCAGCCAGCAATCTCTCGCTCGATTATCTACAACCCAACAACTGGGAAAAATCATCAAGCGTACAGCGATTCTTTTTTTACTGGGTTTATTTTTAAATGCCTATCCCTTCCAAACAGAATGGGATCAATTGCGAATTATGGGCGTATTACAACGGATTGCACTGGCTTATTGCCTGGCGGCTTTTATTATTCTCTTGCCTTTTTGGGGACGTATTTTTTCAGCACTGACACTTGTGTTGATTTATTCCGCAGCTTATCCAATTTTGTCTGCCGATTATTCTCTTGACGACAATCCAGTCAGAAAAATTGATTTATGGATATTGGGCGCATCACATTTATGGCAAGGAAAAGGTATTGCATTTGACCCCGAAGGATTTTTAAGCACGCTACCCGCTACAGTTAATATCTTACTGGGATTTGAATTCACCCGAATACTCTTACAATCGTCTTCAGCGATCAAAGCAAAATATTCCATTCTGTTATACGCAATAGCTTTAATTATTGCAGCCTTTCTATTGAACATCATTATTCCGATTAATAAATCCTTATGGACCGCAAGTTTTGTTTTGCTGAGCTCAGGGGCTGCCGCGTTACTTTTGCTATTTTTTGCAGTTATAGAAAAATATCAAGGCACAAGGCTCGCAATCAAATCACTGGCTATTTATGGCCAGAATCCACTCTTTATTTATGTACTGTCCTGGTTATGGGTTGCGAGCTATCCACTCATAGAATTTTCGGGGACCAATTTGCATGAGTATATTTACAACTTATTTCAATCATGTTTAAGCCCTGTAAATGCCTCGCTTGCTTTTGCCCTTGCACATGTCGGTTTATTTTGGTTAATCGCTTATCTATTGGATAGTAAAAAAATTATCGTATCTATTTGAGCTATCAAACAACTGGCTTAATTATCATCCGATAAAAAAATTCCAAATAAATATTGGTTATCTGTCGATTCATTAACAACCCGTTCGACTATATGTCAGAAGTCACAAAACCCAACAATCATCTACAGGAGACTCACAATGAAAGTCATGGTCATGGTAAAAGCTTCCCCCGGTTCCGAGGCGGGTAAAATGCCAAGCGAAGAATTATTAACCGCTATGGGAAAATTTAATGAAGACCTGGTAAAAGCCGGCATTATGGAATCCGGCGATGGACTCAAACCCAGCAGCGAAGGATTCAGAGTCAAATTTAACGGTACACAACGCATAGTCACAACTGGCCCATTCACCGAAACCAATGAAATTATTGCCGGGTATTGGATCTGGAATGTCAATTCCATGGAAGAAGCCATCGAATGGGTGAAAAAATGCCCTAACCCTATGGAAGACGAAATCTCCGATATAGAAATTCGCAGCTTCTACAGCATCGAAGATTTTGCCGAAGTGGATGTCGATGGAAAAGCAGCCGCTCATGAAAATGCACTTCGCCAAACTATCGCCATGCGCAAAGTTACTGTGAATAATTATTTATTTTTCTCAGGTCGTTGTGATGAGGCACTCAAATTTTATCAACAACACTTAAGTGCAGAAATTAAATTTTTAATTCGCTTTAATGAAAGCCCGGATCCAGTTCCAGCAGAAATGCTTCAAGATGGTTTCGAACATAAAGTCATGCATGCCGAATTCAGTTTGGGCGACATCAACATCATGGCATCCGACGGTTGTAACGATGTAGAAAAATTCAGCGGATTCCGTTTGTCACTTACAGTCCTTGATCAAGATGAAGCTCACCGGATTTTTTCTGCACTCGCCAGCAATGGTGGAAAAGTGGATATGCCCCTAATGAAAACTTTCTGGTCACCTTTATACGGCCAGGTGACGGATCAATTCGGAGTTGGTTGGATGGTTATGCTGCCGGGTGAGGATGAGAGTAATTAATCATATGAATTGCATGTCTGCGAGAGTGGGCATGCATGATTGGAATAACTCATACCAAACACCACCCCACATGACAAATGTCACCTCTTAATAAATTTCGCTAAACAAATTCCGACTCAACTGGATACGTAATCAAGAGATCGCATTGACGATCAATTCATAACATTACTTACCATACTCGTTGGGAGTTATTCAGATGGTCTGGATTATCAGTTCATCCGGTTTGGGCCTTTTTGATTCATCAGCTGACCGATTGGGCAGCCCCCATGGAAACCCAACGTCACTGGGTCAAGCCAAAGGCTCTGCTTATGTGAACATCGCCACTGGAAACCTCTCGGTTCAGTTTCTGGATGAAACCCTGTCAGGTACAGGCGCTGATCTTTCTGCTTTACGCACCTATAACTCCCAGGGCGGCTATGTAGACGGTGATGCCGACGGCTGGCGCTGGAACGGTGAGAAGAAAGTGGTATTGCACGCTGGCAATGCCAACACGGCAGGCAGCCTACTCTTAAGGACAACGGGGGATGGCACTTATGTGACTTACTCCTGGAACGCTGACATATCGGCTTATGTGTCTTCTGCTGGCTCGGGCGCGCACGATTGGATTAGCTGGGATTCTGCTACCAACGAGTGGGTTTACAAAGAGGATGGCAAATCCAACTACACCGAACGATATGACAGCACAACCGGCTGGATCAACAGTTCTCGTGACAGCAGCGGCAACGGATTTGATTACACTTTCTCGGGGAATAAATTAACCCACATCAGAGATCTGCAATCAGGGCAAACTCTGGAATTTTTTTATGGCGGTAATACCTACAACCAACTTTCTCAAATCAAAACCAGCGTCACGGCAACAGGGTCTCTCACCAAGCAGGTTTACTATACCTACGATGCTTCTGGCCGATTGAGTTCTGTTACGACAGATTTAACTCCAACTGATAACAGCATCTCAGACAATAACGTTTATACAACCAACTACACCTACCATAGTGACAGTGGCTTGATTGCCAGCATTTCCCAGACCTCTGACGGTACCAGCGCCAATTTCACTTATGGGTACATCAACAATCTCTGGCGCATCACAAGCGTCAGCGATCAAATGGGGATCACTACTTTTGCCTATGACATTTCCAGTAGCACCACTATTGTCAAAAATGGAAACAACGACAATTGGGCTTACACCTATGACGCCCTTGGACAATTAATTTCACACACTTCCAGTTTCAACAACGGCGTAGGTCAAAAAGCCAGTTATACCTATGACTCGCAAGGTGATGTCAAAACGATTGTGGATGGTCGCAACAACACTGTGACTTATGACTACGACAGCAGTGGCAATCGCATTAAAGAATATGACAATTTGGGTAATACCATCACTCGCACTTTTGGTGCGGGTAATTTTTTACTGACTGAAACCAAATACTCTGTTCCCTCCACAACCAGCCCAGGTGGTTCGGAAACAACGCGTTATGTTTACGACACTGCAGGTCGTTTACGTTTTGTAATTAGCCCGGAAGGTAGTTTGAGTGAAACTCGCTACAACAGTTTTGGACAAATATCACAAAGCCTGCAATACACAGGTCTGAAATACACCAGCAGCAGTGTTGCATTGATTGATTTGCAAGGATGGGCAGACTGGCAAAAAGCCAGTGTCCAATTGACTGAATATGGTTATGACTATCGCGGCAACCTGAATAAAAAAACTGACTACGCAACAATAAACAGTAGTGGTATTGGTGTAATAGATAATTCGGCCACTATCACCGAATACACCTACAGCGAACACGGCCAATTGCTACAAACGATTGCCGTTCGAGGTACCAATCGCGATCAGCGCACAACCCTCAGCAGTTACGGCTACGATGGTATGGGCCGTCAAATAACGGCCATCAATGACAACGTCACAACTACTACATCCTATTCCGGGATCAATATTACCGTCACCAATACGGCAACAGGTTTAACTACCACCAGCACCACTGATAGTTTGGGACGTTTAATCAGCCTGACGCAAAGCGGCAGCGGCACCAATCGAATCACAAAATATTATTACGACAATGCCGGTCAATTACGCATGACCGAAGACCCAAGCGGTGCGCGTAGTTATTTGTTTTATGATCATGCGGGACGCGTGAATGCAAAAGTGGATGCAGCGGGAGCAGCAACAGTTTATACACGAGACAATGACGGACGAGTGTTAACTGAAACCCGTTATGCCAACACCACGAATAGCAGCGGTTGGTTTAATGGCACCAATGTGACTGAAGCCGGACTCAGTATCGGCACATCAAATGCCAACATAATTATTGACCCCGCCAACGATCGAAAAACCACTTACACCTATGATGAAGCCGGTAGATTAAAAACCAAAATTGAAGCATGGGAAGAACCTGTTAAATATTTTTATGATGGCGCTTCACGTTTGATTCGTACTGAACAGGGTGATCGCATCACACGTTACTACTACGACAAAGACGGCAAGAAAATCGGCATGTTGGATGCCGAACGCTACCTGACCGATTACGAATATGATGCGGCAGGTCGTTTGAAATATAGCCAACGCTATGGATCTATCCAGGCCACTGAAGCACAAGCCAACTGGGACTTTTTCAGCATTCGTGCCACAGTAAACAACGGGCCGCGTTTAACTACGTTCTACTACTATGATGCACAGGGTCGTCAGGTGGGTGTTTTGAACGAACAGGGTTTCCTGACAGAAACCGTCTATGACGAAGTTCTGAACCGCAGACAAACTATCCAATACAAAACGCCTGTAAGTGCAGATGAAAATACACTTTTTTCAACACTAAAAGCGAATGCCGGTGCCAGCTATTGGATCAACACCAATTACGATATCTATGGACGCGTTGACACCATCACCCAACAAAACGGCATGGTCAGTCGTAATGTATATGACTCGGCAGGTCGTTTGGTTCGTCAAATTGATGGTGAAGGTGATGCCGATTGGCGAATCACTCATACCCGATTCAATGCATTCAATGAAGTTACCGGTGTTGTAACTGGCGATGCGGCAGCTGGTTTAACAGTGAACACTGACGCAGGATCAATTGCAGCCGTCAATACAGCTATCAGTAACAATGGCACTCGTTACGATATTGATGGGGCGGGACGTCGAATTGCAGAGTATGGGGCGAATGGGCAAAAAACATTTCTTTTTTACAACACTGCAGGCCAACTGACTTACACCATGAATGCCTTAGGGGAAGTGAGTAAAACCACCTATAACGCTTTTGGGCAAGTCAGTGAAACCCGCATTTTTCAAAATCGTTTGCTCTCAGCGGATTTGGCATTATTTACGACAGGTGGTCTGGATACAGTTATTAGTACCAAAGCTGTTGTAAATAGTGATGATCAGGTAGTCAAGACGACTTACAACCAAATGGGTGATATAGCAACTCAGCTAGATGCTGAGAGCTATATCACAACCTACTATTACAGCCTGTTCGGTGAGCTGGGATATCTTCGCCGCACATTAAGCAACAACCCATTGTCAACTGTGGTTACGCAGTATGGTCGTGACAAATTAGGAAGAGAGATTTGGAAAAAAGAAGATTCTGAATGGCTTAACATCACAACAAGTCAAATTATTTATGACGGTTTCGGTCGTATCAAAGATACCTACAACGCAAATGGGCAAATCACCCACACCGATTACCTCGATAACGGGCGTACTATCCAAATCACCGACCCACTCGGTCGCAAAATTAAAACAGAAGTTGATTTCCAGGGACGCACACTGAAATCCACAGATGCATTAGGAAATGTCACCAGCTACAGCTATGACGATGCAGGTCGCAAATTCACTATCACTCATGCCGATGGAAGCAGTATTACTACCTGGAAAACCGGTCGTGGTGAAACCTTAACAGTGCAAGATGCCAATGGTGGTATTACTCAATACGCTTACAACAAAGATGGAAAATTAAAAACAGTTACCGATGCGCTGAATCAAATAATTACTGACAACACTTACGACAATTCAGGTCGTCTTTCTGACAGTAAAGATGCCAACGGCACAGTCACACGCTACAGCTACGATTCTGCCAATCGGATAGTCCAGAAAGCGGTTGATCCAACAGGATTAAACCTGCGCACACACTATGAGTTCGATGGCCAAGGCAGACAAGTATTTGTCACAACCGGTTACGGTACGGCAGAAGCCAGCACCACCGAATACAAATACGACCGCAAAGGTCAGATCACACAAATGATCGTAGACCCCAATGGTTTACATCTCAGAACTACGTTTACCTACGACGGCATAGGCCAAACCACCAAAGTGGAAAAAGGCAACGCTGCTGATCCGTCGCAACAAATCACGATTTACGATTATGACAAACTGGGCAGAAAAACCAGCGAGCGCATTGATCCTTTCGGATTAAACATCACCACGCAGTTCCAATACGACAACGTTGGCAACCTGGTTAAAAAGATTGATGCCAATGGCAATGCGACACAATTTGTGTATGACGGTGCGAATCAGCTGCGCTTTACGGTCAATGCTGAAGGAGCAGTGAGTGAAAATATTTATGACGCAAATGGGAATGTCATTCGTAAAGTGGATTATGCGAACCAACTTCCATCTAATGGTGCATTGA